>CAZCVH010000132.1:0-5690 GCA_964502115.1 uncultured Geminicoccaceae bacterium | reverse complement strand
GTCCGCCGTCTCGCCGCGCGGCGGCAGAGGCAAGTTGACGATGGCGGCACCGGAGCGGCGTCGGAGCGAGGGTTCGCCGCCGCCTTCGGCCACCGTCAGGCGGGCACGGGCGGTGCCCTTGGGGCGGCGCTGCTCGCGGGCGAGCGACAGCCGACGCTTCAAGGCGGTGTCTTGATGGTTGAACATCTGCCGTGCCGCCCGCAGCGACCACAGATCACCGCACTCGAGCGCGGTGCGGATGCGGTGATAGAGAAGGGCGTCGCGGCCCATCAGCTCGTCGACGGCACCGACGAGACCCTGCAAAAACAGCTTCAAGCCCTGCCGTTCGCCCGGGTAACGCTCGTCGTCCATGCCCACACCCGATTTCGCCCCCAACGCATGTTTGAATATAGAACCTTCGTCGGGGCGGGCCAAGAGCGCGCTCACGCGGCGAGATAGCGCTCGGCGAGCCGCACCCACCAGCTCACGCCGACGGTGAGCGCGTCGTCGTTGAAGTCGTAGGCCGGGCTGTGCAGCACCCGGCCGTGGTCGCCCGGACCGTTGCCCATCAAAATGTAGGCGCCCGGTTTCTTCTCCAACAGATAGGCGAAGTCCTCGCCGCCCATGCTGGGGGTGGCGTGGCGGTTGACCCGGGCTTCGCCGACCACCTCGGCGGCGATGTCGGCGGCGAACTCGGTCTCGCGCTCGCTGTTGATCGTCGGCGGATAGCCGCGGCGGAAATCGATGTGGGCGGTGCCGTCGTGGGCGCGGGCGACGCCGTGGCAGATCGCCTCGACGCGCTCCCGGCAGAGCTTGCGCATCTCGGGGGTGTAGGTTCTGACCGTGCCCCAGAACTCGACGATGTCGGGCACCACGTTGTAGGCGTCGCCGCCCTTGAGCCCGGTCACCGAGACCACCGCCGATTCCTTGGGCGGGACGTTGCGGGCGACGATGCCCTGCAGCGCCTGCACCGTCGCCGCGGCGGCGAGCACCGGATCGGCGGTGGTGTGGGGCAGCGCGGCGTGACCGCCGCGGCCCTCGATCGTCACGGCGAAGCTGTCGGTCGCCGCCATGATCGGACCCTTGCAGATCGCGAACGAGCCCACCGCCGCGCCGGGCCAGTTGTGCAGCCCGAAGACGGCGTCGACCGGAAAGCGCTCCAACAGCCCCTGCTCGAGCATCACCCGGGCGCCGCCGAAGCCCTCCTCGGCGGGCTGGAAGATGAGCACGACCTCGCCCGCGAAGTTGCGGGTCTCGGCGAGGTAGCGCGCCGCGCCCAACAGCATCGTGGTGTGGCCGTCGTGGCCGCAGGCGTGCATGCGCCCCGGGTTGGTCGAGGCGTAGGGCGCGCCGGTGCGCTCGGTCAGCGGCAGAGCGTCCATGTCGCAGCGCAGACCGACGCGCCGGCCGGCGCCGCGGCCGCGGATGACGCCGACGACGCCGGTGGTGGCGATGTGCTCGTGGACCTCGTCGACGCCGAACGCCCTGAGCTTGTCGGCGACGAAAGCGGCGGTGGCGTGCTCTTCGAAGCCGAGTTCGGGATGGGCGTGGAGCTGGCGTCGCCAGCCCGTCATCTCGTCGTGGTAGTCGCCGATGCGGTTGATGACGGCCATGCGATCCCCTCGGTGACGGCGTCGCCCCCGACCGCCACGTCCTAAGCCCGTGCGCCGGGCCGGGCAAGCGGCGCGGATTGCGGTGCGGCGCCGGCGAGGTTACAGACGTGTGACCTCGGTTTCGGCCAGCTTGACGGGAGGACCACCATGCGCGGGAAGCGCACGTTTCGAACCTTCGCCGCCGGCCTGTTGTCGGCCTCGTTCCTCGCCGCGCCCGCCCTCGCCGAGGGCTTGAAGCTGGGCGCGCTGATCCCCCTGACCGGCGGGCTCGCCACCTACGGCGAGAGCAGCCTGAACGGCATGCGGCTCGCCGCCGAAGAGGCCAACGCGGCGAACGGCGTGCTCGACGGCGAGGTCGAGCTCGTCGTCGGCGACACCCAGACCCGCTCGCAGCCGGCGGTCGACGGCGCCAACCGGCTGGTCGGGGTCGAGGGCGTCTCGGGCCTGTTGGGCGCGTTGAGCTCGGGCAACACGGTGCCGGTGGCGACCAGCGTCGCGGCGGTCGAGGGCATCCCGCAGATCTCCAACGCGTCGACCGCGCCGACCATCACCACCCTCGACGACGACGACTTCCTGTTCCGCACCGTGCCCTCCGACGCCCAGCAGGGGGTGGTCCTGGGCGATCTGGTGCGCGAGGAGGGGATCGAGCGGGTGGCGATCCTCTACGTCAACAACGACTACGGCCAGGGTCTCGCCGAGAGCTTCGAGGCCAGCTTCGCCGAGGGCGGCGGCACGGTGACCGCCAGCGCCGCCTTCGAGCCCAACAAGGCCTCCTACCGCGGCGAGCTCTCCAACGTCTCCTCCGACAGCCCCCAAGCCCTGCTGTTGATCGCCTATCCCGACGACGGCGGGCTGTTGATCCTGCGGCAGTCGCTCGAGGAGGGCTTTTTCGAGCGCTTCGTCTTCACCGACGGGATGAAGGCGACGCAGGTGGCCTCCGACTTCGGCGAGTTCGTCGAGGGCGCCTTCGGCACCGCACCGAAGGCGGCGGAGAGCGAAGAGGCCGAAGCCTTCGCGACGGCCTATCAGGAGGCTTACGGCGAGCTGCCGCCCCTGCCCTTCATCGACAGCGCCTACGACGCCACGATGCTCTTGATGCTCGCCGCCGAGCACGCCGGCGCCGCCGACGGCGAGGCGATCCGCGACTCGCTCCGCGAGGTCGCCAACGCCCCGGGCGAGAAGGTCGGTCCCGGCGAGTTCGCCCGCGCCAAGGAGCTCCTCGCCGCCGGCGAGGCGATCGACTACGAGGGTGCGGCCGGCTCCCACGAGTTCGACGAGAACGGCGACGTCGCCGGCTCCTACGAGCACTGGGTGATCACCGGCGGCGAGCTCCAGACCGTCGCCATCATCGAGTGAGGCTCGGCCGCGGGGCGGGATGACGCCCCCGCCCCGGCCGACGCCCGACGGCGTCCCGCCGGGGCGGCGGGGGAGCCGTCAAAAGCGGACCGAGAGAGTGTAGAAGTTTGGACGTGATCCGACGTTGGTCGTTCCGGCGTCGCGAGCTGGCCGCGGAGGGCGTGCGCGGCGACCGGCTCGTCACCGTCGGCCGCGGCGCCACCGAGCCGCGCGCGGGCAACGACACCGCCGCCGGCCGCGCCGCCGACCGCCGCGTCGAGATGGTCGTGACCCGCCCGAAGGTGCACCAGTGAGCCGCGCTCACCACCGCCGGGCGTCCCCGTCAGCGCCTTGGAGGCCGCGCGTCGCTGCAACGGTGGGGGTAGAGGCCGTGGCCGAAGCCGATCGGCGGCGACAGCGCCGGCTCGACGCACGCGTCCCGTCGCCGCAGCGCTCTCGACGACGGCGGCACCGGGCGGGGGCACGGCCCGGCACGAACCGCCCGAGCCGGCCGTTGCCGAGCGCGAAGGCGGTCCCGCGCGGCCGGCCCACCGACAGCACGACCAGCGCCACGGCCGGCGTCCTGCGTGCGAGCGTGAGCGGCTCGCGCCCGTCCACCGCCGGCATCGTCAGGCGGCATCGTCAGGCGCGCGCGGCCTCCCGTCCCACGCGCCAGGGCACCGAGAGCGGTCGCTCGCGGACCGACGGTGGGGGGCGCGATCGCAAGAAGCGGGTGGGCGGCCGCCGGCGGCTGCGCGATCCTGAGCCCGCCGTCAGTGGAGGGTACCACCAGTGTATCACCGTATCGCGCGCGCCATCGATCAACTCTACGCCAGCGCCCCGGCGCAGCCGTCGCTGACCGAGCTCGCCGGGGCGGCGGGCGCCAGCCCGGCCCATTTCCAGCGGGTCTTCAAGGCCCACACCGGGGTCTCGCCCAAGCGTTTCGCCCAGGCGCTGGCACTCGAGCACGCCGAGCGCGCGCTCGACGGCGGCGCCAGCGTGCTGGAGGCGGCCTACGCCGCCGGCCTCTCCGGGCCGTCGCGCCTGCACGACCTGTGCCTGGCGGTGGAGGCGGTGACGCCGGGCTCGCTCAAGGCCAAAGGCGCCGGCCTCGAGCTCGCGGTCGGCCGCCACCCCAGCCCGTTCGGCGACGTCGCCGTGGCGGTGGCGCCGAACGGGCTGGCCTGGCTGGGCTTCGTCGACGACGACCGGACGCCCGAGGCGGCGGTGGCCCGCGACTACCCCTTGGCGCGGCTGGTGCGCGACGACGCCGGCACCGCCGCCGTCGCCGCCCGCGCCTTCGCCTGGTGGCGCGGCGAGGGCGGCCCGCTCGCGCTCGCGCTCACCGGCACCGGCTTTCAGCTCCAGGTCTGGCGCGCCCTGGTGAGCTTGCCGGTCGGCGCCACCACCGGCTACGGCGCGCTCGCGCGCGAGCTCGGTGCGCCGACGGCCGTCCGGGCGGTCGCGGGCGCGGTCGCCGCCAACCGGGTGGCGATGGTGATCCCGTGTCATCGCGTCATCCGGGCCGGCGGCGCGCTCGGCGGCTATCGCTGGGGATTGGAGCGCAAGCGCGCGCTGCTCGACGCCGAGGCGGCGCTCAACCCGCCCCCGCCCGCATCAGGCGCCCGCGCTCGGTGACCGCGACGATCGCCAGCGTGGCCAGGCCCAAGAGCGCGAAGCCGGCGGTGAGCGGCACCGCCGTGCCGTCGTAGGCCTGGCCGACCAGCGAGCCCAGCCCCGCGCCGACGAGCATCTGCGTGGCGCCCACCAGCGCCGCCGCGGTGCCGGCGATGTGCCCCATCGGGTCCATCGCCAGAGCGTTGAAGTTGGCGCCGATGAAGCCGAACAGGAAGAAGATCGCCGCCTGCAGGACGAAGAAGACGGCGAAGACCTCCACCCCCGCCGCCGCCAACGCGAACTGCACGGCGCTGACGGCCGTGAAGCCCACCAACGCGGCGTGGCCGAGCCGGCGCATGCCGAGGCGGGCGACCAGACGGGCGTTGGTGAAGGACGCCACCGACATCAGCCCGGCGATGCCGGCGAAGGCGACGGTGAACCACAGCCCCAGGCCGAAGACCTCCTGCAGCACCTGCTGCGCCGAGGTCAAAAAGGCGAACAGCGCGCCGAAGACGACGCCGAGCGCCAGCATGTAGCCGCAGGTGATCCGCGTCGTCAGCGCCTCGCGATAGGCCGCGAGCAGGGAACCGAGCCGCAGTGGGCGGCGGTGCTCCGGGTGCAGGGTCTCGGGCAGGCGCCGGCTCACCCACCACAGCATCACGCCGCCGCCGACCAGCAACAGCCCGAACATCCAGCGCCAGGGCGCCACCAGCAGGATCAGTTGGCCGATGCCCGGGGCCAGCACCGGCACGATCATGAACACCATCATCACCAGCGACATCACCCGCCCCATGGCGCGGCCGGCGTAGCAGTCGCGCACCACCGCCAGCGCGACGACGCGGGTCGAGGCCGCCGCCAGCCCCTGGGCGAGGCGCGCCGCCAGGAGGGCGGCGAAGCTGGGGGCGAGCGCGGCGCCGACGCTGGCGGCGGCGTAGAGGCCGAGACCGGCGAGGAGCGTGGTCTTGCGGCCGAAGCGGTCGGCGAGCGGGCCCCACACCAGCTGCGCCGCGCCGAAACCGGCGAGGTAGACCCCGAGGACGAGCTGGCGGTCGTTGGCCCGGGCGACGTCGAGCGCGGCGCCGATCGCCGGCAGCGCCGGCAGCATGACGTCGACCGTGAGCGCGTTGAGCGCCATCAGCCCGGCGA
>CAZCVH010000131.1:0-5707 GCA_964502115.1 uncultured Geminicoccaceae bacterium | reverse complement strand
GTGCTCGGCGGGATGAAGGGCATCACCTACACCCAGGTGGCGCAGTACGTCGTGCTGATCACCGCCTACACCATCCCGGCGGTGTTCATCTCGCTGCAGCTCACCGGCGTCGCCATCCCGCCCCTGGGCTTGTGGGCCGAGCACACCGAATCCGGGATGCCGCTCCTGGCGCGGCTGAACGAGGTCATCACCGATCTCGGCTTCGCCAGCTACACCGAGCATCAGGGCAGCACGCTGAACATGATGTTGTTCACGCTGTCGTTGATGATCGGCACGGCCGGCCTGCCGCACGTCATCATCCGCTTCTTCACCGTGCCGCGGGTGGCGGACGCGCGCTGGTCCGCCGGCTGGGCGCTCGTCTTCATCGCGCTCTTGTACCTCACCGCCCCGGCGCTCGCCGCGATGGCGCGCCTAAACCTCGTCGACACGGTGCAGATGAACCCGGTCGGCACGCCGGGCGAGCCCGCCTTCATCCAGTACGAGGACCGTCCCGACTGGATGCGCACCTGGGAGGTCACCGGCCTCGTCGAGTTCGAGGACAAGAACGGTGACGGCCGCATCCAGTACTACAACGAGGGCAACGCCGACTTCGCCCGGGAGGCCGAAGAGCAGTACGGTTGGGCCGGCAACGAGCTCACCGTCAACCGCGACATCATGGTGCTCGCCAACCCGGAGATCGCCAGCCTGCCGAACTGGGTCGTGGCCATCGTGGCCGCCGGCGGTCTCGCCGCGGCGTTGTCGACGGCGGCGGGCCTGTTGCTCGCGATCTCGTCCGCGATCAGCCACGACCTCATCAAGGGGGCGATCAACCCGCGCATCTCGGAGCGGGGCGAGCTGGCGGCGGCGCGGATAGCGATGGCGGGCGCGATCGTGCTGGCGACCTATCTCGGCTTGAACCCGCCCGGCTTCGCCGCCCAGACGGTCGCCCTGGCCTTCGGGCTCGCCGCCTCCTCGATTTTCCCGGCGATCATGATGGGCATCTTCGTCAAGCGCATCAACAACGCCGGGGCGGTCGCGGGCATGCTTTCCGGCCTCATCTTCACCCTCGTCTACATCTTCGTTTACAAAGGCTGGTTCTTCCTCCCCGACACCAACATGCTCGAGGATACCGCCGAATTCTGGGTGTTCGGCATCTCGCCCCTGTCGATCGGGGCCGTCGGTGCCGCGCTGAACTTCCTGGTCGCCTACGTCGTCTCCAACGTGACGGAGGCGCCGCCGCAGGAGATCCAGGATCTCGTCGAGAGCATCCGCGTCCCGCGGGCGACCCCGGCGTCCGGTGGCGACGACTGAGCCGCATGTGAGGCGTTGACGCGAGTGGACCTCGCCGCCAAGGCGGGGTCCGCTGCGTTGTTCCGGGCCCAGATGGCCCGCTGGAGACCTCCGGCATGGATGCCCCCCGCGACGTCTTCCGTCGTTTTTTCGTGCAACATCACCCCTTCGACGTGCTGCCGGCCGAGGCCGTCGAGCGCCTGCTCGACCACACCTCCCAGATCGAGGTCCCGACCGACGGCGTCATCCACGAGATCGGCGAGCTGCCCGCTCACCTCTACGTCGTGCGCAACGGCGCCGTCGACGTGGTGACGCCCGAGGGCGTCGTGGTCGAGCACCGCGGCATGGGCGAGGGCGTCGGCGCGCGCGCCATTCTGCGCGGCGAGGCGTCGCCCAACCGCGCCGTCGCCCACCGCGCGGCGACCCTGCTGCGCATTCCGCGCGGGCTCTTCACCGAGCTGGTCGAGGCCTATCCCGACTTCTCCGCCTATTACGAGCGGCTGAAGGCCCTCGGCGCGCGCCGGCCGGCGGCGATGTCCACCGAGCCCGGCGAGGCGGTGATCTCGAGCCCGTTGCGCGAGGTCATGACCGCCGACCCGATCGTCGTCGCCCCCGACGCCAGCGTCCGCGAGGCGGCGACCTTGATGCGCGACCGGCGCATCTCCTGCGTCCTGGTGGAGGACGGCGGGCGGCTCGTCGGCATCGTCACCACCAACGACCTCGCCCGCCGGGTCCTCGCCGCCGGCCGCGGCGCCGAGGTGGCGGTGCGCGAGGTGATGTCGGCGGAGCCGGCCGCGCTGCCGCCCGACACGCTGTTCTTCGACGCCATGCTGGTGATGAGCGAGCGCGACATCGGCCACCTGCCGGTGGTCGAGCAGGGTCGCGCCGTCGGCATCGTCACCCGCACCAACATGATCCGCCGGCAGTCGACCTCCAGCGTCTTCATGATCGGCGACCTCGCCAAGCGCGAGCATCTCGACGAGCTCGCCGCGATCATCGCCCAGCTGCCGCAGCTGCTGGTCCAGCTGGTCGGCGCCGGGGTCACCCCGAAACGGGTCGGTCAGGTCGTCACCAGCGTCGCCGACGCGCTCACCCGCCGGCTGTTGCAGCTCGCCGAGCTCCAGCTGGGGCCGCCGCCGGTGGACTATCTGTGGCTGGTCTGCGGCTCGCAGGGCCGCCAGGAGCAGACCGGTATCTCCGATCAGGACAACTGTCTGATTCTTGCGGACGACTACGATGCCGCCGCGCACGGCGAGTACTTCGAGCGCCTGGCCCGCTACGTCTGCGACGGTCTCGACGCCTGCGGCTACTACTACTGCCCCGGCGAGATGATGGCGACCAACGACGAGTGGCGCCAGCCGCTGCAGGTTTGGCGCGGCTATTTCCAACGCTGGATCGCCAAGCCCGATCCGAAGGCGCAGATGCTGGCCAGCGTGATGTTCGATTTGCGGCCCGTCGCCGGCGACGTGCGATTGTTCGAAGGGCTCAAGCACGAGACGGTGCAGGCGGCGCGCAAGAACAGCATCTTCCGCGCCCACCTGGTGGCCAACTCGCTCGGCCACCAGCCGCCTTTGAGTCTGCTCAGGGGTTTCGCGCTGATCCGTTCCGGTGAGCACAAGGACAAGGTCGACCTCAAGCTCAACGGCGTCGTGCCGATCGTCGATCTGGCGCGGGTCTACGGCCTCGATGCCGGCCGCGAGGAGGTCAACACCCGTGATCGGATCCTCGCCGCCAAGGAGGCGGGCAGTCTGAGCACCTCCGGTGCCGACGACCTCGCCGACGCCTACGACACCATCGCGCGGGTCCGCCTCGAGCACCAGGCGCGGCAGGTGCGCCGCGGCGAGAAGCCGGACAACTTCATGGCGCCGTCGAGCCTGTCCGCGCTCGAGCGCGGGCATCTGCGCGACGCCTTCGGGGTGGTGAAGTCGCTGCAGGCGGCCTTGGCGCACTACCGCAGCGCTACCTAGGGGCGGGGCTTGAGCTTTTTTCTCCTGTTCGGAGCGATCGCGCTCGGCCTGGGCACGGCCGGCGTCGTCATGCTGGCCTGCCGCGTCACCGGCCGGCGCGCGCCGCGCTGGGCACCGCCGTTGGCCGGCGGGCTCGCGATGATGAGCTTCTACGTCTGGATGGAGTACGCCTGGTTCCAGCGGGTCTCGAACCAGCTGTCCGAGCGCGTCGTCGTGGTCGAGACCCACAGCCGCAGCGTGTGGTGGCAGCCCTGGTCGCTCCTCCGCCCCCAGGTCGTGCGCTTCAGCGCCGTCGATCGCGCGAGCGTGGAGCCCGTCGGCCAGGACCTGGTGCGCATCGAGCTGTGGCTGGTCGACCGCTACACCGGTTCGGCGCAGGTGAGCCAGATCTACGACTGCACCGAACCGCGCCGCCTCGACGTCGCCGCCGACAGCCGCGTCGACGCCGCCGGCCGGCCGCTCGAGGGTGACTGGCGCCGCATCGCCCCCGCCGACGCGCATCGCCGGGTGGCGTGCCGGCTGGCCGACCGGCCGGTCGATGCCGCGGGCGCGCCCGGCTGACGGGGCGCCACCTTTCGCGTGCAGACAAGATGCTGCGAACGCTTTAGTATCCAACGTCTACAACGAATCCGAACAATACGGATCCGGGCCGACAGATACAGGGAGGCGCCCTTGCGATCGCGAGCGGTGCTGGTCGTCGACGACGAGCCGACCATGCGGTTTTGCCTCGAGCGCTTGCTGCGCGCCGAGGGCTATCAGGTGATGACGGCGTCCGGGTGTAACGACGCCCTGGCGCGGCTGGGCGAGCGCAGCCCCGACGCGGTTCTCCTCGACGTCGTGCTCGAGGACGGCGACGGCTACGGTTTTCTCGGCACGCTGCGGGAGCGCTGCGGGCGGCCCGAGCTGCCGATCGTCATGATGAGCGCGCGCACCCGCCCCGACGAGCGTCAACGCGGTGAGGCCGTCGGCGCCGACGGCTATCTGCGCAAGCCCTTCGACATCGCCACGCTGAAGCGGGCGCTGGACGGTCTGCTGCCGGTCGCCGAGGCCTGAGGCGGTGACCCGCTGGAGCCTGCGCCTGCGGATGTTCTTGTTTTTCGCGCTCATCGCGGTGGGCGCGTTCGTCGCCGCCGGTGTCGGGTTCGCGCTGACCGCCTCGCGCGCGGACGCCGAGCTGCAGCCGACGCTGGTGCTCGCCTTCGGCGGCGCCGGCTTCGCCATCGCCGGCCTCGCCTTGTGGGTCTGGCAGCAGTTCGACGAGCACCTCGCCAAGCCGATCCTGGCCATCGGCCAGCACGTCCGCGCCGTCGTCCACGCCGGCGCCCGCGGCGACGGGCAGGTCCGCCACCGGGCGCGCTATCTCGGTTTTCTGGCGCCGGCGGTCGACGAGATCACCGGCGCCTTGGAGCGCGCCCGCGCCGACACCGAGGAGCGTGTCACCCAGGCCACCGCCGAGGCCGACCGCCAGCGGGCGCGCCTCGAGGCGGTGCTGCGCGATCTCACCGAGGGTGTGATCATCTGCAATCTCGATCACGAGATCCTGCTCTACAACCAGCGCGCCGCGCAAATCCTGCACGACTGCGGCCATCTCGGCCTCGGCCGGCCGCTCGTCGGGCTGGTCGGCGACGAGCCCTTCCGCTTCGCCCTCGAACGGCTCCGGCGGCGTTTCGTCGAGGACCGCTGGAGCGATCACCCCGACGGGCTCACCACGCTCGCCGTGGTCAGCACCCGCCACCGCGGCGCCACCTTGAAAGCGCGGGTGTCGCTCACCCTCGACGCCCAGGGCGGCAGCCCGATGGGCTACGTCATCGCCTTCGACGACGCCACCGAGGAGATCGAGCACGCCGCCCGACGCGATCGGCTGTTGCACGACGGCGCCGAGGAGGTGCGGCGGCGGGTGAGCGACGTGCTCGGCTTGAGCGAGCTGGCGCTACGCGACGGCGGCGAGGGCGCCGACCGCGCCACCCTCGCGCGCGAGCTCGAGCGCGCCCGCGGCTCGCTGTCGGCGGCGCTCGATCAGCTCGACACGGTGACCCGCGACGAGCACGCCACGCCGTGGCCGACCGCGCCGATCTACGCCTCGACGCTGATCGCCTTTCTGGGCGACCGCGTCGCCGGGATCTGCGCGCTCAACACCGCGCAGATCCCGAGCGATCTGTGGGTGCGCTGCGACGGTGCCACCCTGCTCGCGCTCTTGGAGCATCTGGTGCGCCATCTCGCGGCCGATCAGCGCGTCAATCAGGTGCTGGTGGAGATGCGGGCGAGCCCGCATCGGGTGGTGCTCGATCTGGTCTGGCAGGGTCAGATGCTGCGCGAGCTCGAGCTCGAGGCCTGGCTCGACGAGTCGCTGGGCCCGGGCTTCGCCGGGCTGACCGCCCGCGAGGTCGTCGAGCGCCACAAGACCGCGCTTTGGTCGGTGGCGCGCCGGCGCGAGGAGGTGGCGCTGCGCCTGCCGTTGGCGCGCGGCGAGC
>CAZCVH010000130.1:0-5724 GCA_964502115.1 uncultured Geminicoccaceae bacterium | reverse complement strand
AGCTTCTCCAGGTCTGGGCCGAGGGCGAAGCCATGCCCGAGGGCGTGAACTAGTGGTCCGACCCGAACGCTCGCTACCCGAGCGTTCGGGTCCGTCGGACCACCAGATCAAAGACTTAGTGGTGCGCAAGACGTTCAACGGAAGGACTCTTCCGTTGAACTCGCACCACCAGCGCTCGCACCGCGGCGCTTCGGTGGCGGAGCCTCGGCTCCGTCACCGCCTCTCGACCCCGACCCCCGGTGCGCCACGGCGCGCCGGGGGTCGAGCCGCGCCGGTCGGCCGAGCGCGCGCCGGCGTCCTCAATTGCCGCCCGCCGCAGCCAGGTTGTAAGGCAGCAGGTAGGCGATGAAGACGGCGGCGAAGATGGCGCTCGTGATCACGCCGCTGATGCTCGCGCCGAGCGCGTGGGGCAGCACGACGACCCCGGGGGCGACCGATTTCTGCGCCACCTTGGCGACGGTTGGGGTGCAGCTGACGCCGGCGATCCCGATGACCGGATTGTATTGGCCCTTGTGCCACCACCAGAGCACGTAGCCGCCGGCGATACCACCGATGCCGGAGATGGTCAGCGCCAGGATGCCGAGCAAGAGCAGCTTGAAGACCACGGGATCGAGAATGACCGAGGCCTCGCACAGCGCGCCCAACAACAAACCCAAGAAAAATGTGGCACCGTAAAGCACGGTTTGCGAAAAAAGTTCGATGTAATAGCTGATACCACTCTCGCGAATGATCACGCCGAGAAACACCGAAATGATGATCGGTGAGGCCACCGGCAAGAGTAGACTCAGCAGCACGCAAGCGATCACCGCAAAGATCATTTTCTCGTTCGAGGTGATCTCACGCCGCTGCTCGAGCGGCATCGGAATGGCGCGGAGGCGAGCGGGCACCAGAGCCTTGATCAGATAAGGATAGCCGCCATAGGTCAGTCCCAGATAGAGATAGGCGACGACCGTGATCGGCACGAACAAATGCGGCGCCAGCTGCAGCGACGCGAACAGAACCATCGGCCCGTCGGCCCCGCCGATGGTGGCCAGGGCGGCGCCTTCTCCCGGGGCGAGGCCGAACAGGATGGCCAGCGGGAAGATGGCGACCGTGCCCAGCTCGGCGCACAGCGCGATGAACATCGACTGGAAGGGTCGCTGCATGACGAAGCCGACATCCAGCAGGGTGCCGACGCCCATGAGCACCAGGCAGGCGATCAGGCCATTCGAGAACATGAAGTTGTAGATCGGCTGCAACCAGTTGATCTGCAGCACACGGATCAGCGCGTCCGGGTCGTCGGCCAACGGCGCGATGAACAGCGTGCCGGGCAGGCCCTCGTTCTGCCCCGGCACCAGCATCCCGCTGACGGGATCGTAGGTGTAGAAGAACATGACGGCGGCGTTCACCGTCGCCATGCCCAGACCCATCGGGATCATCAAGAGCGCCTCGAGCACGCCCTTGCGGCCGAGAAAGATCAACAACAAACCGAAGGCGATCAGGCACAGCCGCCCGATCGCCGTCACCGGATCGTGCTGGAACCCTGCGATCAGGGTGCTGACACCCTGGAACAGATCGAGAACGTTGAAGCCGTCCATGGGGCCCGCCGTCAGGTGAGGCGAAGAAGGCGTTGCCCGGCCTCCACGGGATCGCCGGAGGCGACGGCGATCTCGTCGACCGTGCCGGCTCGGGTGGCGAGGACCTGGGTCACCATTTTCATCGCCTCGACGTCCAAGAGCTTGTCGCCCTCGGCGACGTGCTGGCCGACGGTGACGTGCACCGCCTTGACGACGCCGGCCATGGGCGCGACCTCGTCGCCGGGCTCGGCCGCGGCGGCCGGCGCGGTGTCGGCCGGGCCCGCGGCCGGGGGCGGCGACGGCTCCGAAGGCTGCACCTTCATGCTGCCGGGCTCGGGGTAGAGCCGCTGCTCGCCCTCGGCGGTGATGTCTTCGACCGTCACCACGTAGGCTCTGCCCTCGATGGTGATGCGAAACGTCTTTTCCATGGGCGTCGCCTCTGTTGTCGATGCGCGACCGGGGGCGGGTCGTTCAACGGCGCCGCGGCTGATGCGAGCCGTGATGCAGGGTCCTGGCGGTCGCGGTCCAGCCGTAGCTCGGGCCCTTGGGTTCGATCCGGACGACGCGATACGCCCCGGTCATCGCCGCCACGGCGGCCGCGATGGCCTGGAGGTGATGCGCGGGAATGCCGCCCGTCGTGGGCGCGGGTGCCACCGCTCGGGTCTGCAGCTCGGCCGCGGCCGCGGCCCGCTCGGCTTGGCGAGAGAGCGTCGCGACGATGATCCTGATGACCACGGCCACCAAGAGCGACACGACGATCACGATCGCGTAGATGACGGCGATGTCGATCAACGAAGTGACGAACGAGTACTCCATCGGAGCCTTCCTGCGGTCGCGGGTGAAAGGGGCGCGCCCGGCGGCGCTCAGAGCGGGATATCGCCGTGTTTCTTGGCAGGACGAAGCTCGCGCTTCGGCAACAGCTTGCGCAAGGCGAGCGCCAGCGTGGCGCGGGTCTCGCCCGGCTCGATCACGTCGGTGATGTAGCCGCGCGCCGCGGCCAGATAGGGTGAGGCGAAGTGCTCGCGGTACTCCGCGGCGAGCTCCGACGCCCGCGCCGCCCGATCGTCGGCGTCCTTCAATTCGTCGCGATAGAGGATGTTGACGGCACCTTCGGCGCCCATCACGGCGATCTCGGCGCCGGGCCACGCGAACACCGCGTCCGCGCCCATTTCCTGCGAGCACATGGCGAGATACGAGCCGCCATAGGCCTTGCGCAGAATGACGGTGATCTTCGGCACCGTGGCCGAGGCGTAGGTGAAGAGCAGCTTGGCGCCGTGCCGGATGATGCCGCCGCGTTCCTGCTCGATCCCCGGCAGAAAGCCGGGCACGTCGACGAGGGTGACGAGGGGGACGTTGAAGGCGTTGCAAAACCGGATGAAGCGGGCGCCCTTGTCCGAGGCGTCGATATCGAGCGCCCCGGCCTTGACCGTCGATTGATTGGCCAGAACACCCACGACGACGCCCTGGATGCGCCCGAAGCCGACCACGAGATTGCCGGCCCAGCGCTCGTGCACCTCCAAAAACGCCCCGTCATCGAGGACCCGGCGGATGATCCGCTGCACGTCCATCGCCTCGTTGGAACCGGCGGGGACCAGCGCCGCCATCTCCGTATCCGGCGACAGATCGAGCTCGGCCGTGAGCGTGTGCGGCGGGTCCTCGCTGTTGTTCGGGGGCAAGTAGCTCAACAGTCGCTTGGCGATCCGAACGGCATCGCGGTCGTCGGCCGCGACGAAATGGACGTTGCCGCTGACCGACGCGTGCATGCCCGCGCTGCCGACCTCGTCGACGGAGGTGGTGCGGCCGCTCACCGACTTGATGACTTCCGGACCGGTAATGAACATATGGGCGTGCTCTTCGGTCATGATGATGAAATCCATCAAGGCCGGCGAATACGCGGCGCCGCCGGCGCACGGACCGGCGATCACGGCGATCTGCGGCACCACGCCCGAAAGCAATACGTTATTGTAGAAGACCTCGCCATAGCCCGACAAGGCATCCACGGCCTCTTGAATGCGAGCACCGGCCGAGTCCTTAAAGGCGACGACGGGACAACCGATCTTCAGCGCCAATTGCATCGACTGCACAATTTTTTTGGCGTGCATCTTACCGAGCGTGCCGCCCATGACGGTGAAGTCCTGGCTGATCGCCGCGACCACCTGGCCGCCGACATAGCCGGTGCCGACGACGACCCCGTCGGCGGGCAATTCCTTGCGATCGAGACCGAAGAACCGGGCGTCGTGCGCGGCGTGGGTGCCGATTTCCTGGAAAGTATCCGGCTCGAACAGGTGATCGAGGCGCTCGCGCGCCCCGAGCAGGCCCTTGGCGTGGCGCTCTTGGAGCTTCTTCGCACCGCCACCGGCGATCACTTTGGCACGCTTCTCGCGGAGCAGCTCGAGTTGCTTCGGCGACAGCATCGGCTCGGCCCCCTTGCGCTTGGTATCTCCCGTCGTCGCCGCGCACGCGGAGATCGCGACGGCGGCGCGAACCTATCGTCTCCGTCGCGCTCTCGCATAGCGCATTTTTGCAGGGAAACCAGCGTTCGGCGCCCGCTTCGCGCCGGCTACCGCCGTCGTCGCCGGCCGGCTATTTCATCGCCACCCTCGGCCCCGGCTGAGCGCGCGAGCTGCGCTGCCGAGCCGGGTCGAGGCGTCGGCCCCGACCCGGCGGCGGCGTCACTCTGGTAGCAGGACGGCGTCGATGACGTGGATGACGCCGTTGTCCGCCGCGATATCGGCCTGGACGACGGTGGCGCCGTCGACGGTCACCGCGCCGCCGGTGCCGTCGACGGTGAGCGACTGCCCCTGCACCGTGTCGAGCTCGACGGTCTGTCCGGCGGCGTCGCCGCTCATCACCCGACCGGGTACGACGTGGTAGGTCAAAATCGCAGTCAGCTGGTCGCGGTTCTCTTCCTGAACCAGGCTGTCGAGCGTCCCGTCGGGCAGCGCCGCGAACGCGTCGTCGGTCGGGGCGAAGACGGTGAACGGCCCCTCGCCCTTGAGCGTCTCGACCAATCCGGCCGCCTCGACGGCGCTCACCAACGTCGAGAACGAGCCGGCCTCGACCGCGGTGTCCACGATGTCGGCGGCCTGCGCACCACCCACGAAGCCGGCGCTCAGCACCGCCCCCAACACGAAACCACGCATGCCCATCTCCCTCTGTTTACATGTCGATCATTCACCATCGACATCGCACAACGTGGGACGGCAGCGAAGCTCGTCAAATACCATGAACACATTATTTAAATCGTCTGAATGGATGATTGGCGCAAAAGCAACTTCAACTAAGACCTAGTACGCCGCGGGCGAGTCCCTGCGGCGAAGCGTAGCGCCGGTCAGCCGGACTGATACGCCGCCTGGCGGCGGCGCAGCGCCACCTGCTGCTCGGAGACCCGCAAGGCGTCGCCGAGGGTGCGGGTGCCGTCGGCCTCCAAGAGCGCGATCAACCGCAAAAAGACGTAGGCCGTGGCCCGGGCGTCACCGAGCGCGGTGTGGCGCTCGTGCTCCGGCAGCGCGATCTCGAAGCGCTCCACCAGCGCGTCGAGCGTCAGCCGCTCGCCGGGGCCGAGCACGTGCGCCGCCAGCAGCACGGTGTCGAGCACCGGCTGGGTGAAGGCGACGCCGAGGCGGCGCTGGTGCTTGCTCAAGAAACTCATGTCGAAGGCGGCGTTGTGCGCCACCAGGACGGCGTCGCCGACATAGGCGTGGAAGTCCGGCACCACCGCGTCCAGAGGCGGCGCGTGCCGAACGTTCTCGTCGGCGATGCCGTGGACCCGGGTCGAGGCCGGCGGGATGCGGCGACCGGGATGGACCAAGCGATCGAAGCTCTCGCCGGTGAGCACGCGGGCGTTGACGATGCGCACGGCGCCCATGGAGATGATCTCGTCGTCGCCCTGGGGCTCGAGCCCGGTGGTCTCGGTGTCGAAGACGACGTAGGTCAATTGGCGCAGGCCGGCGTCGGCGAGGGCGCTGCGGCCGCCGCGCGCGAACAGATCGAAGTCGTAGAACTCGGGGCGGGCGGAGACGGTCGGTGCGGTCGTGCGCGGCCGCCGGCCGGCGGGCTCGCCGCGCGCCAACGGCAGGCGCAGCGCCACCTCCTCGCGCCGGCGCGAGGAGGTGGCGCTGCAGATCGGAAGAGCACACGTCTGAACTCCAGTCACGTGAAACGATCT
>CAZCVH010000129.1:0-5754 GCA_964502115.1 uncultured Geminicoccaceae bacterium | reverse complement strand
CCGCCGGATCTGAAGCAGGCGGCTCGGGAGCCGCCGGATCTGAAGCAGGCGGCTCGGGCGCCGGCGGGCTCGGCTCCGGCGTGCGGGTCGGTTGGCGTTCGGGCAGGGGGGCGGCCTCCACCGGCAGGCGCGGCGGCGTCTCGGCCTCCTCCATGACGACCTCGATGGTCGTCACCTCGCCGCTCTCCAGGCGCTCGCCGAAATCGGGCAGGGCCACCGCGAGCCAGACCAGGAGCGCGAGGTGCAGCCCGAGCGAGATCGCGAGGGCGAGGGGGTGGACGCCCGCCATCCGGGCTCAACCGTCGTCCCGCGGTGGCTCGCTGACGAGCGCCACGCGGGTGAAGCCGGCGCGGTTGATGGTCCCGACGACCTCCATGATGCGGCCGTAGACCAGCCCGCGGTCGCCGCGGATGAAGACCCGCGCGTCGCGGTTCTCCTCGGTGATCGCCACCAGCCGCGGCACCAGCTGGTCGAGCGCCACCTGGGTCTCCTGCAGGTAGATGGTGCCGTCGGCGGTGACGGTGACCGCCAGCGGCTCCTCCTGGGCGGGCAGGCCCTCCGCCCGGCTTTCAGGCAGATCGACCTGGACGCCCGTGGTCAACAGCGGCGCCGTCACCATGAACACGATCAACAACACGAGCATGACGTCGACGAACGGCGTGACGTTGATCGCCGCCATCTGGCGGCGCGCCCGGCGGCGGCCGCCGCGTCGCCCGCTGCGGGGAGGCGCCGTACCCACCGCTCAGGCGGCCCGTCCGACGGGCTCGCGGTCCATCTGGCGGTCGATCTCGACGGTGACCTCCTCGGCGAAGCCACCGAGCCGATCGGCGTAGCCGTCGATCTCGCGCGCGAGGCGGTTGTAGAAGATGACGGCGGGGATGGCCGCGACGAGGCCGAGTGCGGTCGCCAACAGCGCCTCGGCGATGCCGGGGGCGACGACGGCGAGCGTGGTGGTCTCGGTCACCGCGATCGACTGAAAGCTGTTCATGATCCCCCAGACGGTGCCGAAGAGCCCGACGAACGGAGCGGTGGAGCCGATGGTGGCGAGCGAGCCGACATTGCGTTCCAGAATCGTCAACTCACGGTCGAGCGTGAGCCGCATCACCGCTCCGACCCGCTGCAGCAGGTTGGCGCGGCCCGCGGCGTCGCGGACGCCGGCGGCGCTGTCCCACTCCTCGTAGCCGGCGGCGTACATCGCCGCCAGGGGGTGGCGCTCGCCGGCGGCACGCTCGAACAGCTCCTTGAGGTCGGCGCCGGACCAGAACGCCCGCTCGAAGCCGCCGGCGAGCCGCTTCAGCCGGCTCAACCGCAACCAGCGGTCGAACAGCACCATCCAGCTCCACACCGAAGCCGCGAGCAGCAGAAGCATGACGAGCTTCACCACCGGGTCGGCGGCGAGGACGAGGTCCCACACCCCCGGCCCGCCGCCGGCGGCGAGTTCGGTCACGGCGGTCTCATCCACGAGCGATCCCCGGTCGCGCCGGCCGCCGCGTCGGATCGACGGCTACGCGCGGAAAAAGCACGCTTACGACTGAATTTGGGCTGAACACTTGAGGTCTCACGCGATTTTCATACCCCTGGTTGAAACGCGGCCGACGCCGTCGTGTCAAGCGCCCTTCGCCGGGGCCGGCGCCGACGCCACCCAGGCGGCGAGGCGGTCGGTGAGCGCGGCGGGCAATCGCTTGGGGCGGAGATCGGTCCCGACGACCGCCAGCTGCAGATCGCCGCCGGCCAGCAAGCGGCCCTCGCGGCGGGCTTCCTGACGGACCCGCAGCCGCGCCCCGGTCATGGCGTCGAGCCGGGTCGAGACCTCGAGGGCGTCGTCGAGCCGCGCCGGTGCCGCGAGCTCGAGATCGACGCGCCGGACGGTGAAGACGACGCCGTGGTCCGCCAACAGCCGCGAGTGATCGAGGCCGAGGGCGCGCATGAACTCGGTGCGGGCGCGCTCGAAGAAGTGCAGGTAGCGGGCGTGGTAGACCACGCCGCCGGCGTCGGTATCCTCGTAGTAGATGCGCACCGGCCAGCGATGATGAAAGGCGCTCATTCGTCGGCTTCGAACAGGTCGCGAGGGGTGGAGGCCGGCGGCCGGCGGTCGAGGTGATCCCAGGCGGCGCGGGTGAGCAGGCGGCCGCGCGGCGTCCGCTGCAGCAGGCCCTGCTGCAACAAAAACGGCTCGATGACGTCCTCGAGCGTGTCGCGCTGCTCGGCCAGGGCGGCCGCCAGGGTGTCGACCCCCACCGGGCCGCCGCCGTAGTGCTCGGCGATGGCCCCGAGATAGCGTCGATCGAGGCGGTCGAGCCCGCGATGGTCGACGTCGAGGCGGGTCAGCGCCCGGTCGGCGATGTCGGCGGTGACCGGCGCGGCGCCGTCGACGGTGGCGAAATCGCGCACCCGGCGCAGCAGGCGTGTCGCCACCCGTGGCGTGCCGCGGGCGCGCCGGGCGATCTCGCGGGCGCCGTCCCCGGCGAGCTCGAAGGCGAGCAGCGTGGCGCCGCGCACCAGGATCTGCTCCAGCTCGTCGTCGGCGTAGAACTCGAGCCGGGTGACGATACCGAAGCGGTCGCGCAAGGGCGTGGTCAACAGGCCGGTGCGGGTGGTGGCCCCCACCAACGTGAAGGGCGCGAGGTCGATGCGCACCGAGCGCGCCGACGGGCCCTCGCCGATCATCAGATCGAGCTGGAAGTCCTCCATCGCGGGATAGAGGATCTCCTCGACCTGCGGGCTCAGGCGGTGGATCTCGTCGATGAAGAGGACGTCGCGCGGCTGCAGGTTGGTCAACAGTGCCGCCAGGTCGCCGGGCCGCACGACGATCGGCCCCGAGGTCATGCGAAAGCCGACGCCGAGCTCGGAGGCCAGGATCTGGGCCAGGGTGGTCTTGCCGAGCCCGGGCGGGCCGGCGAAGAGGACGTGGTCGAGGGCCTCGGCGCGGCCGCGCGCCGCCTCGATGAACACCCCGAGATTGGCCCGCGCCTGCGCCTGGCCGATGAACTCCTCGAGGCGTTTGGGGCGCAGCGAGGCGTCCTGCTGGTCCTCGGGCCGGGCTTCGGGCGCGATCGTGCGGTCGTCAGCCAAGACGCGTTCCCAGGATCTGCAGCGCCCGGCGCAGGACGCCGGCGAGATCGGCGCCGTCGCCGAGCTCGCCCACGGCCTCCTGCGCCGCCGCGTGGGCCTCGCTGCGAGCGTAGCCCAGCTGGGCGAGCGCCGTCACCGTCTGCGCGACCGGGCCGGCCTCGGCGGCCGTCCCGGCGCTCGCCGCCGCGACCTCGGTGCCGCCGGCGAACCCGCCGACACGGCCCTCGAGCTCGGCGATGATGCGCTGGGCGACCCGCGGCCCGACGCCGGGCGCGCGGGTCAGCGCCGCCTTGTCCTTGGCCACGACGGCGCGCTCGAAGGCGGCGGGCTCGAGCACGCCGAGGATGGCGAGCGCGAGCCGGGTGCCGACCCCCTGGATGCCCTGCAGCAGGCGAAAGAGCCGCTTCTCGGCGAGCGTGGTGAAGCCGATCAGCTGGATCGCGTCCTCGCGCACCAGGGTCTCGACGACGAGGTCGACCGCGCCGCCCACCGCCGGCAACTCGCGCAGCACCCGCGGCGAGGCGTGGACGAGGTAGCCGACGCCGTGGACGTCGACCACCAGCCCGTCCTCGGCGATCTCCAGCACGTTGCCTTTGAGCCGCGCGATCACCGGCCGCGCGCTCCGGCGAGCCGCGCGGCGGTGGCGCGGTGGTGGGCGTCGCACAGCGCCACCGCCAGGGCGTCGGCGGCATCGGCCTTGACGTCGCCGGCGGTGGGCAGCAGCCGGCGCACCATCGCCGCGACCTGGCCCTTCGCCGCGCCGCCGGTGCCGACGACGGCGCGCTTGACCTTGCGGGCGGCGTATTCGTGGACGTCGAGGCCGGCGTGGGCCGCGACCACAAGCACGACACCGCGGGCCTGGCCCAGCTTCAAGGACGAGCCGGCGTTGGTGTTGACCACCGTTTCCTCCACCGCGGCGGCGGCGGGGCGGTGTTCGGCCAGGACCTCGTCGAGCCTGCGGTAGAGCGCCGCCAGCCGCTCGGCGAGGGCGCCGTCGCCGGGCGGCGAGACCCGTCCGCAGGCGACGAAGACGAGCCGGTCGCCGGCGCTGTCGATGACACCCCAGCCGGTGTGGGTGAGGCCGGGGTCCAGGCCGATCAGGCGCACGGCACGCGCTCGAAGACGACCACGCGGTTGTTCGCCGGCATCGCCACCTGCTCGATGCAGGCGAGCCCGGCGCCCGCGGCGACGACGCGGACACGAGCGAGGTCTCGGATACCCCACTCGGGGTCCTGGGCGCGCAGCATGGCGTCGAAGCGGCGGTTGCTTTCGGGCTCGAGGGCGCCGTCCTCGGCGAAGGGGCCGTAGACCAGCACGCGCCCGCCTGGTGCGAGGGTGGCGCCGGCGCCCTCGAACAACCCGAGCGTGGCCGCCCACGGCGCGATGTGAAGGAGATTGACGGCGACGATCGCGGCCCAGGGGCCGGGCGCGGCGGCGCTCCAGTCGGCGACGCTCACGTCGAGCGCCAACGGCGGCCGCAGGTTCGCCAGCGCCGTCGCCCGCCGCCAGGCCTCGATGCCGGCCCGCGCCTCGGCGTCGGCGTCGCTCGGCTGGAACACCAAGCCGGAGAAGGCCTCCGCCCAGTGCGCGACATGCTGGCCGGTGCCGCTCGCCACCTCCAGGACGGCGCCCGCCGCCGGCAGGCGGGAGCGCAGCACCGCGGTCAAGGGCGCGAGGTTGCGCTCGCCGGCGGGGGTGGAGGGAAGCGGCTCGCTCACGCTCAGGACGCCAGTCTGTCCATCATCGCCTCCGGGAACTCGGCGTTGGCGACGACGCTTTGGACGTCGTCGTTGTCGTCCAGCGCTTCCAAGAGGCGCCACACCGTCTGCGCGGTGTCGCCCTCGACCGCGACGGTCGCCTGCGGGCGCCAGTCGAGGGCGGCCTTCTCCGGCTGGCCCAGGCGCGCTTCGAGGGCTTCGCGGACGTCGTTGAGGTCGTCGGGCGCGCACAGGATGGCGTGGCCGTCCGGGCCACTCTCGCAATGCTCGGCGCCGGCCTCCACGGCGGCCTCGAGGACGGTCTCGGCGTCGCCCGCCGCGGCCGGATAGCGGATCTCGCCGACGCGCTCGAACTGAAAGGCGACGGAGCCGCTCTCGCCCAGCGAGCCGCCGAGCTTGTTGAAGGTGGCGCGGATGTCCGAGGCGGTGCGGTTGCGGTTGTCGGTCAGCGCCTCGACGATGACGGCGACGCCCGACGGGCCGTAGCCCTCGTAGCGGACCTCCTCGAGGTTCTCGCCGTCGGCGCCGCTGCCCTTCGAGATGGCGTTCTCGATCTTGTCCTTCGGCACGTTCTCGGTGCGCGCCGCCTGGATGGCGAGCCTGAGGCGCGGGTTCATCGTCGGGTCGGGCAACCCCTGCCGCGCCGCCACCTGCACCTCGCGCAACAGCCGGGTGAAGACCCGGGCGCGCCGGGCGTCCTGGCGGCCCTTGCGGTGCATGATGTTCTTGAACTGACTATGTCCAGCCATGTCGGACCTTGGTGCTCCACGTGCGAACGCGCCGTATAGCAGAGGCGGCGGCGAGGGCCCAAGGCCCGCGCGAGCGCCGAGCGCCGGCGCTGGGAACGCCGGGGCAACGCCGCGGCCGGACGCCGCGCCGGCGTCGTCTTTCCGCCACCTTCTCACACCGGCGCTGCGGCCTAGCCTGCGACGGCCAGTGCAGCGGCGCCGGGTACGGGGTCGGG
>CAZCVH010000128.1:0-5781 GCA_964502115.1 uncultured Geminicoccaceae bacterium | reverse complement strand
GCCGCGCATCGAGCCCGGCTACAACTTCGCCTATCTCGACGAGCAGACCAAGCGGATGATCCGCCGCGCACTCCTCAAGGCGGTGGCGATCCCGGGCTATCAGGTGCCCTTCGCCTCGCGCGACATGCCGCTGCCCTACGGCTGGGGCACGGGCGGCATCCAGGTCACCGCCGCCTGCATCGGCCCGGCGGACGTCCTCAAGGTCATCGATCAGGGCGCGGACGACACCACCAACGCCGTCTCGATCCGGAAGTTCTTCCAGCGCATGACCGGGGTGGCGACGACCGAGGCCACCACCGCGGCGACGCTGATCCAGACCCGCCACCGCATCCCCGAGGAACCGCTCGAGGCGGGCCAGATCCTGGTCTACCAGGTGCCGACCCCGGAGCCCCTGCGTTTCTTGGAGCCGCGCGAGACCGAGACCCGCCAGATGCACGCGCTCCAGGAATACGGCGTCATGCACGTCAAGCTCTACGAGGACATCGCGCGCATGGGCCGGATCACGACCAGCTACAACTACCCGGTGCGCGTCCACGGCCGTTACCTGATGGCGCCCTCGCCGACGCCCAAGTTCGACAACCCCAAGATGGCGATGAACCCCGCGCTCCAGCTCTTCGGCGCCGGCCGCGAGAAGCGGATCTACGCGGTGCCGCCCTTCACCGAGGTGGTGAGCCTCGACTTCGAGGATCACCCCTTCGAGGTGCAGTCCTGGGACCGGCCCTGCGGGCTGTGCGGGGCTCGCGACAGCTATCTCGACGAGGTCGTCGTCGACGACGCCGGCACGCGGCTCTTCTGCTGCTCGGATACCGACTACTGCGCGCGCCGCCGCGCCGCGGGCCACACCGGCGGAGCGGCGGCGAGCGCCTTCGCGGACGCGACGTCGTGAGCGCGCCGGTGCCGGTCGCGGGACCGCTCCTGCAGGTCGAGGGCGTCACCAAGCGCTTCGGCGCCATCCGGGCCGTCGACGACGTCTCGTTCAGCTTGTGGCCCGGCGAGGTGCTGGCCATCGTCGGCGAGAGCGGCTCGGGCAAGACGACGCTGTTGAACCTCTTGGCCGGCCGGCTGGCGGTGGACGGCGGGCGCATCCTCTACCGCTCGGCGGACCGCGGGCTCGAGGACGTCGCGGCGATGGCGGAGCCGCGCCGGCGCCAGCTCGCCCGCACCGATTGGGGCTTCGTGCACCAGTCGCCGCGCGACGGCCTGCGCCTCAAAGTCTCCGCCGGCGCCAATGTCGGCGAGCGGCTGATGGCGGTGGGCGCGCGCCATTACGGCCGCATCCGCAGCGTCGCGAGCGACTGGATGGACCGGGTCGAGATCCCGCTGGAGCGCCTCGACGACCTGCCCGAGACCTTCTCCGGCGGCATGCAGCAGCGCCTGCAGATCGCCCGCAACCTCGTGACCGGCCCCAAGCTCGTCCACATGGACGAGCCCACCGGCGGCCTCGACGTCTCGGTCCAGGCGCGGCTTTTGGACCTCGTGCGCAACCTCGTCACGGAGCTGTCGCTCGCGGTCGTCATCGTCACCCACGACCTTGCGGTGGCGCGGCTCTTGGCGCACCGGATGCTGGTGATGCAGCGCGGGCAACTCGTGGAGCTGGGGCTCACCGATCAGGTGCTCGACGACCCGCAGCACGCCTACAGCCAGCTCCTCGTCGCCTCGATCCTCCAGGGCTGACGCCATGCTCCAGGTCACCGACCTCGACAAGCGCTTCGTCCTGCACCTGCAGGGCGGCACCGAGATCGACGTCTTCCACCGCGCCGGCTTTCGGGTCGACGCCGGCGAGTGCGTGGTGCTGGCGGGCCCCTCGGGCAGCGGCAAGTCCACGCTCTTGCGCCTCGTCTACGGCAACTACAAGCCGCAGGGCGGCGCCGTGCTCGTGCGCCACGAGGGCCGCGAGGTCGATCTCGTCACCGCCGATCCGCGCACGATCTTCGACGTCCGCCGCCGGACGATGGGCCATGTCAGCCAGTTCCTGCGCTGCGTACCGCGGGTGCCGGCGGTGGACGTCGTCGCCGAACCCTTGCGCGCGCTGGGGGCCGAGCTCGAAGCGTCGCGTGCGCGTGCGCGCGCGCTCCTGGCACGGTTGAACATCCCCGAGAGCCACATGCAGTTGCCGCCGGCCACCTTCTCCGGTGGCGAGCAGCAGCGGGTCAACATCGCCCGCGGCTTCGCCCACGACTACCCGATCCTCTTGCTCGACGAGCCGACGGCGTCCTTGGACGCCGAGAACCGCGCCGTCGTCGTCGCCATGATCCACCAGGCCAAGGCGCGCGGCGCCGCGCTCCTGGGCATCTTTCACGACGCCGACGTGCGCGCGGCGGTCGCCGACCGCAGCATCGACGTCGACGCCCTGAGAGCCGCCGCATGACCGAGACCGTCTTCGAGAACGCGCGCATCGTCACGGCCCACGGCGTCGTCCACGGCCGACTGGTCGCGGGCGCCGACGGCCGCATCCGCGAGATCGCCGCCGACGGCGCCGCCACCGGGCTCGGCCTCGACCTCGAGGGCGACTGGCTGACGCCCGGCCTCGTCGAGCTCCACACCGACAACCTCGAGCGCCAGGTGCAGCCGCGCCCCAAGGTGCGCTGGCCCGGCGACGCCGCGCTCGTGGCCCACGACGGCCAGGTCGCCGCCGCCGGCATCACCACCGTCTGCGACGCCATCTGCGTCGGCTTCTACGGCGGCGAGCAGGAGCGGCTCGAGTTCATGGAGCTGTCGCTGGCGGCGATCCGCCACGGCCGCGAGGCCGGCACGCTCAGGGTCGACCACCGCGTCCATCTGCGCTGCGAGGTCTCGGACCCGAACGTGATCGAGCTGTTCGAGCGCCACGTCGACGAGCCGAGCCTGGCGCTGGTCTCGCTGATGGACCACACGCCCGGTCAGCGCCAGTGGCACGACCTCGAGCGCTACCGAACCTTCCACCAGGGCCGCGGCGAGGCGAGCCCGGAAGCGTTCGACGCCATGGTGCGCCGGCGGATCGAGGAGCAGGCGCGCTACGCCCGGGCGCACCGCGAGGCCATCGTCGCGCTCGCCCGCGCGCGCGGGCTGCGGCTGGCGAGCCACGACGACACCACCACCGAGCACGTCGCCGAGGCCACGGCCGCGGGCTGTGCGATCAGCGAGTTCCCGACCACCCGCGCCGCCGCCGATGCCGCGCGCACCGCCGGCATGGCGATCGTCGTGGGCGCGCCCAACGTCGTCCTCGGCGGCTCGCACTCGGGCAATGTCGGGGCGGAGGAACTGGCCGGCGCGGCCTTGCTCGACGGCCTCTCCTCGGACTACGTTCCCGTGAGCCTGATGCACGCCGCCTTCAGGTTTCACGACCGCCTCGGCTGGCCGCTGGCGCGGGCGATCGACGTGGTGAGCGGTGGGCCGGCACGGATGCTCGGCCTGCTCGATCGCGGGGCGCTCGCCGCCGGCCTCAGGGCCGATCTGGTGCGGGTGCGCCGCGCCGGTGAGGTGCCGGCGGTACTCGGGGTGTGGCGAGAAGGGAGACGCGTGGCTTGAGCGAAGCGCTCGTCGAACACCGAGCCGGGACCGCCGAGACCGTCTTCACCAACGCTCGGCTGGTGCTGGCGGACGAGGTCGTCCTCGGCACGCTCGCCGTCGCGCGCGGGCGCATCACCGGCGTCGACCGCGGCGGCGCCCGCAGCCCTCAGGCGATCGACCTCGACGGTGCGCTCTTGATCCCCGGCCTGGTCGACGTCCACACCGACAACCTCGAGCGCCATTTCCAGCCGCGCGCCGGCGTCCTTTGGGACAAGGTCGCGGCCGCGATCGCCCACGACGGCCAGGTCGCCGCCGCCGGCATCACCACCGTCTTCGACAGCCTGACCGTCGGCGCCGCCGAAGGCTGGGACACCCGCGCCGAGATGATCGAGCCGATGATCGAGGGCATCGAATACGCCCGCGATCACGCCATGCTGCGGGTCGACCACAAGCTGCACCTGCGCTGCGAGATCACCCATCCCGACATCGTCGCGATCTTCGACCATCACAGCCGCAGCCCGCTCACCGCGATGATGTCGGTGATGGACCACGCCCCGGGCGACCGGCAGTCACCGGACATCGAGGCCTACCGCAAGCGCTTTCAAAAGAACCCGAACCTCTCGCCGGCGGAGGTCGAGGCGCACATCCGCGGCCTGATCGAGGGCTCGAAGGTGTACGGACCGCCCAACCGCCGCGCTCTCGCCGAGCTCGCCCGCGACAAGGGCATTCCCCTCGCCACCCACGACGACGCCCGCGCCGAGCACGTCGAGGAGGCGGTGGCGATGGGGGCGTGCCTGACCGAGTTCCCGACCACGCTCGAAGCCGCCGAGGCGGCGCGCGCCCACGCGCTTGCGACGCTGATGGGCTCGCCCAACCTCATCCGCGGCGGCTCGCACTCGGGCAACGTCGCGGCGGCCGAGCTCGCCCGCGCCGACCTTTTGGAGATGTTCGCCTCGGACTACATCCCGGCGAGCTTGGTGCAGGCCGCGTTCCGGCTCACCGGCGAGGAGTTCGCCTACGCCGTACCGCGCGCCGTGGCGATGGTCACCGAGCGCCCCGCCCGCGCCCTCGGCCTGGCCGATCGCGGCCGCCTCGAGGTCGGCCGCCGCGCCGATCTCGTCGAGGTCCAGCTGGTGCACGAGCGGCCGATCGTGCGCTCGGTGTGGTCGGCCGGGCGACGGGTGGCCTGATGGCCTATCGCTACGCCCTCTATCTCGCGCCCCCCGGCGACAGCGAGCTCCACCGCTTCGCCAGCCGCTGGCTCGGGCGCGACGCCGCCACCGGCGAGGAGCTGGAGCAGCCCTTCGTCGAGGGCGTGCCGGCCGACAAGCTGCGCGAGATCACCGCCTCGCCGCGGCGCTACGGCTTTCACGGCACCATCAAGCCACCCTTTCGCCTGGCGCAGGGGCGCGAGCCGGACGAGTTCCACCGCGCCGCGCGGATCTTCGCCGCCGCCTGGCCGGCGTTGGAGCTGAAGCTCAAAGTACAGAGCCTGCGCGGCTTTCTCGCCTTCATGCTGGCCGAACCGTCGGAAGACCTCGACACCTTCGCCGCCGCCTGCGTGCGCGACCTCGAGCCTTTCCGCGCGCCGCTCCACCCCGAGGAGATGGAGGAGCGCAAGCGCGCGCAGCTGACGCCGCGTCAGCTCGCCCACCTGCAGGCGTTCGGCTACCCCTACGTCATGGAGGACTTCGTCTTTCACATGACGCTGACCGAGAAGCTGCACAACAACCTGCACGACCGCATCCTCACCGACCTCTGCGAGCGCACCCGCCCGCTCGTCGCCGATCCGTTCGAGGTCGACGCGCTCTGCGTCTTCGAAGAGCCGGAGCCGGACGCGCCCTTCGTTCTCAGCGCGCGCTACCCGCTCGGGGACTGAGCGCCGCCCAGCCGAGCACGGACTCCCGGTCCACCCGGACCTCGGCCACGCCGGCGAGTTCGAGCGCGGTGGCGACGACGGCGGCGGCGAGACCGAAATGGCAGGTGACGATCACCGGCCGGCCTCGGTCGAGCCCGCGTGCCGCCGCCAGCGCACGCAGCTCGCCCGCGCCCCGAAAACGGGCACCGCCGACCGTCTCCTCGATCACCTCGCCCGGCCGCAGCACCGCCGTCGCCGGGATCTCCACCCCGGCGAAGCGGGGCGGCAGGACGCCGTCGTTGGTGGGCACGAAGCGGGCGTCGACGACCGCGGCGGAGCCGTCCGCGAGCGCCGCGCGCGTCGCGGCGGTGTCGACGAAACGACCAGATCGGAAGAGCGTCGTGTAGGGAAAGAGTGTAGATCTCGGTGGTCGC
>CAZCVH010000127.1:0-5797 GCA_964502115.1 uncultured Geminicoccaceae bacterium | reverse complement strand
GCATCAACGAGGGCGCCAATGTCGGCGAGATCGCGATCTCGTCGGGTACGGTGAGTGCCGCGGTCACGGCGATCCTGCGCGACGTGCCGGCCATCGCCATCAGCGCCGACGGCGGCGAGGCGGAAGAAGCGCAGTCGGCCGCATTGACGACGGCGCTCGTCGAGGACCTGGCGGCACGCCAGGCCACCGGTCAGCCGATCCTGCCCGCGGGCACGGGCCTCAACGTCAACGTGCCCGAAGGCTGGAACGGCGCCGATCTCGCCTTCACCACGGTGCGCGGGAACACGGGCTTCGCGTTCGACTTCCCGCCCGCGGCTCCCGAAGGCGAGGGCGACGGCGACGACCTGCGCTACTCGTTCATCGAGCAGGATCCGAGTGGCGCGCCGGACAGCGAGGCGATCAACTTCACCGCCGGCAGCGCCACGGTCTCGGTGATCGACGGCGATTGGACCGCCGCGGGCCGCGTCGAGACCCTGGAGACCCGTCTCGACGATCTGAGCTTCGAGGACCCGAGCACGGCCATCGAAGCGCTCGACATCCTGCTCGTCAACGACGACGGCTTCGACGCGCCCGGCATCACGACGCTCGCGACGGCGCTGCGCGAGGCCGGCCACGACGTCACCATCGTCGCGCCTCTGGAGCAGCAGTCCGGCCGTGGCACCGATCTCGACGTGCCGCGCCTCTTCGAGGTGCTCTCGGTCGAGGCGTTCGCGCCCGGCGACTTCAGCGTCGACGCGACCCCCGTCGTGGTGACGCGCGCCGGTCTCCAGGCGCTGTTCGACGGCACGCCCGATCTCCTCGTCTCCGGCACCAACCAGGGCGAGAACGTGGGCCGCTCGGCGATTTCCTCCGGCACCGTGTCGGCGGCGGTGGCGGGCATCTACGCCGGCGTGCCGAGCATCGCCGTCAGCGCCGGCATCGACCTCGCGGGCGGCACGTTCGAGACGCCCGACGCCACCTTCGACAGCGCCGCCGGCATCACCGTCGACCTCGTCGCCGATCTCCTCGCCACGGCGGGCGACGGCCCGCTCTTGCCGGAGCGTACGGGCCTCAGCGTCAACGTGCCCGTCGGCGACATCGGGGGCATCGGCTTCACCGAGCTCGACGCGGTGACGCCGTTGGGCATCGGTTTCGGTCCGGTCGAGGGCGGCGCCGGGCTCACCATCGACTTCGGCATCCCCGACGTCGATCCGCGCTCCGAGGGCTCGCGGTTCATCCTCGGCGACATCACCATCACGCCGATCGACGGCGACTACACCGCACCGGCGGACCTCCGCAGCACCGTCGAGGCGCAGATCGCCGCGGGCGCGGCCTTCGAGCAGGTGCTCGCGACCGGCGACGCCGAGCTCGGCGGCGACTTCCTGGGCGAGGTCGTCTTCGAAACGGGTGTGGCGTTCGAGGGGCGCGAAGTCGGTGGCCTCTCCGCGCTCACCTTCGACCCGGCCACCGGCACGGTCTTCGCGCTGAGCGACGACCGCTCGTCGGACGCGCGCTTCTTCAGCCTCGACATCGACCTCGCCGACGGCCTGCTGGACGCGGGCGACGTCGTCGTCACCGACGTCACGACGCTCGCCCGAGCCGACGGCTCGCCCTTCCCGGAGGGCGGGATCGACCCCGAGGGGCTCGCCTTCGTCCGTGGCGGCGGCTTCTTCCTCTCTTCGGAAGGCGACGCCGACGCGCGGCTCGACCCGGCGATCTTCCGCCTCGACCCCGAGGGCCGGGTGATCGACGAGCTGGCGGTCGACGCCAAGTTCCTGCCGACCGCCGATGGCGCGAGCGGCATCCGCAACAACCTCGCCTTCGAGAGCCTGACGCTCAGCCCGGATCAGGCGACGCTCTACGTCGCGACGGAGAACGCGCTGGCGCAGGACGGGCCGGCCGCGGCGGTCGACCAGGGCTCGGCCTCGCGCATCATCGAATACGACGTGGCGACGGGCGAGGCGGTCGCCGAGTACGTCTACCCGACCGGTCCGGTGGCGGCGGCGCCCGTGCCCGCGGACGCCTTCGCCACCAACGGTCTCGTCGAGCTCCTCGCCGTCGACGACCAGGGCACGCTCTTGGCGCTCGAGCGCTCGTTCTCGGCGGGCGTCGGCAACGGCATCGAGCTCTATCGGGTCGAGCTTCAAGGTGCCACCGACGTCGCCGGCGTCGACGCGCTGCCGACCGAGGAGGAGGACGGCCAGCTCGTGCCGCTCCTCGACCAGCCGGCGCGCAAGACGCTCTTGCTCGACTTCGCCGATCTCGGCATTCCGCTCGACAACATCGAGGGCATGACCTTCGGCCCGGAGCTCGCGGACGGGCGGCAGAGCCTCGTCGTGGTCTCCGACAACAACTTCAGCGACACGCAGTTCACCCAGTTCCTCGCCTTCGCCGTCGACGTCGAGCGCGTGCCGACCGTGACGCCCGCGGCCGAGACGCCGGACGAGATCCGTTTCCCGGCGGAAGCACCGCTCGTGATCGGACATCGCGGTGCCTCGGGCGAGCTGCCCGAGCACACGCTGGGCTCTTACGCCCGCGCCATCGCCGACGGCGCCGACTTCATCGAGCCGGACCTCGTCAGCACCGTGGACGGCGTCCTCGTCGCCCGCCACGAGCCCTGGCTCGCCACCGTCGAGACCGACGAAGACGGCCACGTCGTGCGCGATGCGGCGGGCGAGCCGGTCGTCACCTTCGCCTCCACCGACGTGGCGACGCGCCCCGAGTTCGCCGATCGCCTGACGACGAAAGACATCGGCTTCAGCAGCGTCACCGGCTGGTTCGCCGAGGACTTCACCCTCGAGGAGATCAAGACGCTCAGGGCGGTCGAAGATCAGCCCGAGCTGCGGCCGCAGTCCGCGCTCTACGACGGCCTCTTCGCGATCCCGACCCTCGACGAGATCATCGACCTCGTGCAGGGGCACGAGGCCCGGACCGGCGAGACCATCGGCATCTACCCGGAGACCAAGGAGCCCACCTACTTCGACGGCATCGGCCTCAGCCTCGAGGAGAAGCTGATCGAGACGCTGGTCGAACAGGACTTCACCGATCCCGACCGCGTCTTCATCCAGAGCTTCGAGGTGGCCAACCTCCTCGACCTGCAAGAGAACGTGATGCCCGCGGCGGGCGTCGACCTGCCGCTGATCCAACTTCTCTTCAACGCGCCGGATTTTGCGACCTTCGACCTCGTCGAGGAGGCGCGCACCGACGGCGACTTCGCACGCTATGCGAGCCTCGGCTTCGATGCGGAGACCGTCTCCGGCGATCTGTTCACGCCCGAGGGGCTCGCCACCCTCGCCGAGGTCTACGCCGAGGGCATCGGCCCGAGCTTCAGCCTGATCGTCGAGCCCGAGGGCACCGAGACCAGCCTCGTCGACGACGCGCAGGACGCGGGCCTGCTCGTCCACGGCTACACCCACGCGAACGAGCGGACGTTCGTGGCCGAGGACGGGACCGGCGTGAGCGGCGAGGACGCCTACACGCGGCTGCTGGAGACCGGCGTCGACGGCATCTTCACCGACAACCCGGCGACCGGCCGGGCGGCGACCGACGCCTTCCTCGCCATGGCGGGGCCCGACCCGGACGACCCCGCCATCTGGCGCCACCCCGAGGACGCGGCGGCGAGCGTCGTCATCACGGCGATGAAGAACGACGGCCTTCGGGTCTACGACCTGGACGGCAACGAGCTGCAGCGGCTGAGGCCCGACGGCATCCGCTACAACAACGTCGATCTTCTCTACGGCGTCGAGCTCGGCGGCGAGACGGTCGACCTCGCGGTCGCTTCGGACCGCGCCAACGACACGCTCGCGGTCTTCGAAGTCGACGCCCGGACCGGCCTCTTGAGCGACGTCACCGCCGACGAGCTGAGCGACCCGGCGTTCTCGATCTTCGGCGTCGACGACGGCGAGGCCACGGCCTACGGGCTCGCCACCTACCGCTCGCGCGAGGACGGCAGGCTCTACGCCTTCACCACGCAGGCGGATGGTGCCGCCGTCGCCCAGCTCGAGCTGCAGGACGCCGGCGACGGCACGGTCACGGCCGAGCTCGTGCGCACGATCGCGCTGCCCGTGCCGGAGAGCGAGGATGCGGCGGACTTCCAGTCCGAAGGGATCGCCGTCGACCGCGAGACCGGCATCGTCCACGTCGCCGTCGAGGAGGAGCTGGGCCTCGTCCGCTTCGGTGCCGAGCCGAGCGATCCGGGCGAGGTCGAGGTCGTCGCCGACATCGACGCGCCCTTCTTCACGCCCGACCTCGAGGGCGTGTCCATCCTCTACGGCCGGGACGGCGCCGGGGCGCTGGTCGTCTCCTCGCAGGGCGACGCCAGCTTCGCCGTCTTCGACCGCGAGAGCTACCAGTATCTGGGGTCGTTCGCGATCGGTGCCGAGAGCGAGATCGACGGTGTCGAGGACTCCGACGGTCTCGACATCTTCGCGGGCGCGCTCGGCGACGCCTTCCCCGACGGCCTGCTCGTCACCCAGGACGGCTCGAACGAGCCGCAGGTCGTCTTCGGCGATCCGGACGACGGCGAGATTCAGAACTTCAACGTCAACTTCAAGCTCACCGACCTCGCCGACGTCGTCGGCCGCCTCGATCTGCCCGCGCCCGATGCGGCGTTCGACCCGCGCGCCCGCGTCGAAGCCGGCACCGCCGGCAACGACGTTCTGCGCGCCGACGGCGAGGGTCCCCAGATCCTCCTCGGCGAGGGCGGCAACGACCGCCTGATCGGCGGTGATGAGTTCACGGTCCTGCGCGGCGGCGACGGTCGGGACACGGTGCAGGCGGGCGCGGGCGGCGCGCGGGTCGTGGGCGGGGGCGGCCGCGACGTGCTCATCGGCGGCGAGGCTGCGGACGTCTTCGTCCTCGACGGCGACGGGCCCGACATCATCGGCGCCTTCGACGCCGCGAGCGACGTCCTCGAGCTGGCGATCGCGGGGCTCGTCGACGTCGAGCTCCGGGATGTCGGCCGCAACCAGGTGGTCGCCGTCGATACCGGCGGCGGTTTCGAGGACATCGCCACGATCTTCGGCGGCGGCGTCAGCGAGGACGCCGTGCTCGACCCCTTCGTCGGTTGACGGGACCGCGCGCGAAAGGGGGGGCGACGATGATCCGCACGGCCATCCTCGCCTCGGCGCTCGCCGCGACGGTCTCGCCGGCGGCCGCGCTCGTGAGCGAAACGCTGCAGGGTCGCGTCGAAGCCGTGGGCGACGCCACGGACGTCGACGCCGGCGATCCGGTCACGACGCGACTGACCTTCGACGGCTCGGCCGAGCTCGGCGGCTTCTGACGACGCGTTGACATAGGTCGGTCCAGCCGACTGAAGCGGCGCGCGCCCCGCCCCCTCTGTCAGGGAAGTGGTCGCTTCTGGTTTGATGGTCAGATGACCGTCTTGGTGGGCTAAGCGGCCATGGGGCCGTCGCCGCGCTCCCTCAAAAAGCTGGCGGCGGCGGCGCCATGGCCGGCGCCCGGGCTCGTTGAGCTCGGCGTTCGGGCGTTCGGGGTTGAGCCGGACGTCGCCGAGCGGCTGCCGGCAGCGGGTGCGGCGGGCCCAGCGCTCGGGATGGCGGGCGCGGGCGGCCTGATGGACCTGGTGGCGCCGTTGCAGGATGGCGCGATCCTGCCGGCCGTGGCGCTGGTCGGGGGTGGCGGCCTTCATCGGGCTGCCGTTGTCGGCGTGCAGCGTGAGCGGGCTGGTCACACAGCCCTCGGCCCGGACGGCCTTCTCGATCACCAGCGCCGCCGAGTCGGCGCTTTCGCGGTCGTGGACCTGCCGCCGGCGCGACCGCCACCATGACCGCCAGCGCCATACCGAGACGTCCGCGCC
>CAZCVH010000126.1:0-5798 GCA_964502115.1 uncultured Geminicoccaceae bacterium | reverse complement strand
CCCCGCGGCAGCGCGATCAGATCGCCCTTGGGCGTGAAGCAGAAAACCTGATCGGGAAACATCTCGAGCTTGGTGTGCTCGAGGAACTCGTCGGGGCTGGCGGCGTGCTCGAGGATGTCCAAAAGTTCGCGCAGCCAGCGATACTGCCGACCGTCGGTGCCGTGATCGCCCTGCTTGTAGGTCCAATGCGCGGCGACGCCGAGTTCGGCGACCTCGTGCATGTCCTCGGTGCGGATCTGGACCTCGATGCGGCGGTGCTCGGGCCCGATGATCGTGGTGTGGAGCGAGCGGTAGCCGTTGGGCTTGGGCGTCGAGATGAAGTCCTTGAAGCGCCCCGGCAGCATGACGTAGGCGCCGTGGATGGCGCCGAGGGCGGCGTAGCAGCTGGCGACGTCCGGCACGATGATGCGGAACGCCATGATGTCGGCGAGCTGCTCGAAGTCGATGTTGCGGCGCTCCATCTTGCGCCAGATCGACAGCGGCGTTTTCTCGCGGCCGTAGACGTCGGCCGCGAGCCCGCTCTCGGCCACCACCTGGTGCAGGCCGTCGACGACGCGCTCGATCACCCCGGTGTCGTCGCGGCTCAGCTGTTCGAGCCGGGCCATGATCGAGGTGCGCGCGTCGGGGAACAGCTCGCAGAAGGCGAGATCCTCGAGCTCCGCCTTCATCTTGTCCATGCCGATGCGCTCGGCCAAGGGCGCGTAGATCTCCATGGTCTCGAAGGCGATGCGCTGCCGCTTCTCCGGCTTTTTGATGAAGTGCAGCGTGCGCATGTTGTGCAGGCGGTCGGCGAGCTTCACCAGCAGCACGCGGATGTCCTCGGACATCGCGAGCAACAGCTTTCTGAAATTCTCCGCCTGGGCGCTGTGCGGCGAGCGCAGATCGAGCTTGTTGAGCTTGGTGACGCCGTCGACGAGGCGGGCGACCTCGCGGCCGAACAGGCGCTCCATGTCCTCGATGGTCGCACCGGTGTCCTCGACGGTGTCGTGCAACAGCCCGGTGGCGATGGACGCGCTGTCGAGCTTGAGGCCGGCGAGGATGCCGGCGACCTCCACCGGGTGGTGGAAATAGGGGTCGCCCGAGGCGCGCAGCTGGTGGCCGTGGGCCTGCATCGCGAAGACGTAGGCCCGGTTCAGCAGGTCCTCCTGCGCCGCCGGGTCGTAGCCCTTGACCTTCTCGACCAGCTCGTACTGACGCAGCACCGGACGGCGCCGCGCGGGAGCGGCAGCCGCCGGGGCCGCCGGGGTAATCTCGTCCGGAGCGCGATAGGCGCACACCCGTTGAGCTCTCCGCTCAGCCGATATCCTCGTCCTCGACGGCGCCCGCCTCGGCCCCGGCTTCGGCCTCACCGCTCGCCGCCGCGTCGTCGCCGGCCTCCTCCGGCTCGCCGGCCTCGTCCCGCTCGGCGGCCTCCTCCGGCGCGGCGGTCCCCTGCGGCTCCGCGGCCGGCGCCTCGGCGGCGGCGCGGGCGGTCTCTTCCTCCTCTTCCTCGACCGCGTCGTCGTGGTCGGCGTAGCTGACCTCCGGCGGCAGGCCGCTCTCGTGCAGGCCCGGCGGCGGCAGGCTCTCGGCCTCGAGCTCGGCGCGGGCCTCGTCGTCGCCGACCTCGAGCTCTTGATGGCGCCGCAGGCCGTGGATCAGCTCGTAGCGCAGATGGTCGAGCTCGACGGTCTGGTCGGCGATCTCGCGCAGCGCGACCACCGGGTTCTTGTCGTTGTCGCGGTCGACCGACAGGGAGGCGCCGGCCGAGACGTCGCGCGCCCGCTGGGCCGCCAGCATCACCAATTCGAAGCGGCTCGGGACGCGCTCGACACAGTCCTCGACGGTAATGCGCGCCATAAGTCTACCCTTTCACGTCTCGGTTCGAACGCACATATAGCGAGTCGGTGGCAGCGGTGCAAATTCGTCGGCGTACCGGCATCGTACTCGTTGACAGGCGTCGTGCACCCCTGCACCACCGCTACGCACGCACCGAATTGTGTCGAAAAGACCTTTCGTCGGTGTTGTATGCCGCCACGACATTTTCGAGGATTGATCGATCCCATGCCTGATACGGCCCCCGCCTCGCTTCCCGTCCATGCCGACGAGCGCTACGCCGTCTTCATCGACGGAGCCAATCTTTATCAAACCGCCAAAGCGCTCGGCTTCGACATCGATTACAAGAGCCTGCGGCGAATCTTCCGCGAGCACGGGCAGCTGCTCCGCATCTACTACTACACGGCGCTGCTCGACGAGCAGGAATACTCGCCGGTACGGCCACTGGTCGACTGGCTCGACTACAATGGGTACTCATTGGTCACCAAGCCCCTCAAAGAGTACACCAACGTCGCCGGGCGACGTAAGTACAAGGGCAACATGGACATCGAGATCGCCGTCGACGTCATGGAGGTTTGCAAGCACGTCGACCACGTCGTGCTGTGCTCCGGCGATGGCGACTTCCGCAAGCTGATCGAGGCGGTGCAGCGCCAGGGCTGCAAGATGTCGATCGTTTCGACCCTGCATACGTCGCCGCCGATGGTGGCCGACGAGCTGCGCCGGCAGGCCGACTTCTTCATCGAGTTGCAGGACCTCGAGCCCGAGATCGCTCGCGTCAATGCGCCACGCCAGGCGCCGGCGGCCGCGTACGACGAGGACGAGGAGGAAGAGGAGCCGGACGAGCGCACCGTCCGCTGACACCCTCCGCCCACCGCATGGCCGCCGCCGACCGGCGGGTGCCGCCGCCCGACTGCGAGCGCTGCCCCCGCCTGGTCGACTATCGCGCCGCCAACCGTGCCTTCGAGCCGGAGTGGCACAACGCCCCGGTGCGTTCCTTCGGCCCGGCCGACGCGCGACTGGTCGTGGTCGGTCTGGCGCCCGGCCGCGGCGGGGCCAACCGCACCGGTCGGCCGTTCACCGGCGACTACGCCGGCGACATCCTCTACGCCGCGCTGCTCGCCCACGGCTTCGCGCGCGGCACCTACCGCGCCGACCCCGACGACGGCCTCGAGCTCGTCGACTGCCGGGTCACCAACGCCGTGCGCTGCGTGCCGCCGGAGAACAAGCCGACGGGCGCGGAAGTCGCCAACTGTCGGCCGTTCCTCCGCGACGAGCTGACCGTCGCGCCCGGCCCGGAGGTGGTGCTGTGCCTCGGCCGGGTCGCCTTCGACGCCAGCCTGCGCGCGCTCGGCGAGGTGGCCGCCCGCTACGCCTTCGTACACGGCGCGACGACACCGACGCCGACCGGTCCGACGCTCGTCGCCAGCTATCACACCTCCCGCTACAACCTGAACACCGGCCGCCTCACCCGCGCCATGTTCGACGCGGTCGTGGCGGCCGTCCGCCGGCTCGTGCCGGCGGCGTGAGCGTCAGATCGCGAAGGCGTCGACGGCGGCGAAGGCGCGCGCGCGCACGTCCTCGCGCTCCATCAACAGCTCGTGCTCCGCGCCCGGCAGCCGCAGGCGGCGCGCCAGCGGCAGGCGCGCGCAGGCGCGCGCGATCGCCGCGGGGTCGACGACCCGCTCGTGGCCGGCCTCCAGCACCAGCACGGGCGTCGTCACCGCCTCCAGCGCCCCCGGCCGCGTCACCCGCCGGATGGCGGCGAAGGCGGCGTCGAGCCACCCCCAGGTCACGCCGCCGAGCATCTTCTCGGGGTTGGCGCGGCAGCGGGCGCGGTAGCGCCGAAAGCGGGCGTGATCGCTGGTCAGAACGTTCCCCACCGGTTCGTCGCCGGCCAGCGGTGCCGGGCCCTGCCCCGGCGCGTAGCGCCCGGCGAGCCCCAGCCGGCATGCCGCCGCGGCGAGCTGGGGAGCGACCGCGCCCGTCAGCGGATCCATGCGGACGCCGAAGAGCGGCGAACTCAGGATCGCGCGCTCGACGAGGCCGGGCTCGGCGACGAGGCGCTCCATCAGGATCAGCGCGCCCATCGAGTGCGCCAGCGCCGTCCACGGCCGCGGCAATTCGTGGGCCACCGCGCCCGCGAACGCGTCGAGATCGCGCTGAAAGGCGCGGAAGTCGTCGATGTGGCCGCGCTTCGGATCGGCCAGCAACCGCGCCGACGCGCCCTGCCCGCGCCAGTCGAGGCTGGCCACGCGAAACCCCCGCCCTCTCAGCTCGGCGAAGACGTCGTCGTACTTCTCGAGGAACTCGGTGCGTCCGGGCAGAAGCAGCAGCGAGCGCCCGCCGGCGAGCGGCGGCGCGACGGCGAGGCGCAGGTCCAGCCCGTCGACCTCGGCCCAGCGGATCTCGAGGCCGCCGGCTCCCGGCGGCGGCGCCTCGTTCACCCGGCCTCGCCCCGGTCGCGCCGGAACAGCCGCTCCTTTTGGCGCTGCCAGTCGCGGTCCTTGATCGCGGCGCGCTTGTCGTAGACCTTCTTGCCGCGCGCGAGGCCCAGCTCGACCTTGGCGATGCCGCGGGCATTAAAGTAGATCTGGAGTGGAACGATGGTATAGCCGGCTTTGTGGACCGCGCCCAGTAGTTTCGCCATTTCGCGACGATGCAAGAGCAACTTGCGGGAGCGCTTGGGCTCGTGGTTGAAGCGGTTACCGGCGTGGTATTCGGGGATGTGGACGTTGAAGAGCCAGAGTTCGCCTTCGATCTCGCCGGCATAAGCCTCGTTCAGACTGGCGCGCCCCTCGCGCAGCGACTTGACCTCGGTGCCCTGCAGGACGAGGCCGGCCTCGAAACGCTCGTCGATGTGGTAGTTGTGGAAGGCCTTGCGGTTTTGTGCGACCGGGCGCCGGCCTTGAGTTTTGACGGCCATCGGTTCAGTCGAACAGCTCGGCCAGCGCCGCCTCGACCCGCTCGCGCCCGGTCGCGGACAGCGGCACCAGCGGCAGGCGGACCTCGTCGGTGCAGCGGCCGAGCCGGGACAGCGCGTACTTGGTCGGGACCGGGCTGGACTCGCAGAACAACGCTCCGTGCAGCGGCAGCAGCTCGCGGTGGAGCGCGAGCGCGCGATGCGGTTCGCCGTCGAGCCACGCCTGCTGCATGTGCGCGCAGAGGGCCGGCGCGACGTTGGCCGTCACCGAGATGCACCCGACGCCGCCATGGGCGTTGAAGGCGAGCGCGGTGCCGTCCTCGCCCGAAAGCTGGCAGAAGCCGTCGCCGCAATATCGCGTCTGCCACAAGGGTCGCGCCAGATCGGCGGTGGCATCCTTGACGCCGACGATGTTGCGCAATTGCGCGAGGCGGCCCATCGTCTCCGGCGCCATGTCGACCACCGAACGGCCCGGAATGTTGTAGATCAACAGCGGCAGATCCGCGGCGTCGTGCACCGCTTTGAAGTGCTGAAAGAGACCCTCCTGCGTCGGCTTGTTGTAGTAGGGGGTGACGACGAGGCCGGCATCGGCGCCCACCTTGGCGGCGAAGCGCACGAAGCCGATGGCCTCGTGGGTGCTGTTCGAGCCCGCGCCGGCGATCACCGGAACGCGGCGGGCGGTGACCTCGACCACCCGTTCCACGACGCGCTCGTGCTCGCGGTGGGTGAGCGTCGGGCTTTCGCCGGTGGTGCCGACGGGAACGATGCCGTGGGTGCCCTCGGCGATGTGCCATTCGACGAGGTCGCCGAGTGCGCGTTCGTCCACGTCGCCGTTGCGGAACGGAGTGACGAGCGCGACGATAGAGCCTCGAAACATCGCCGTCCCTCACAGGTTGAATGGGTCGTTGCCCGTGGCCAAGCACCATAGAAAGCCGCCCACCGACCGTAAAGCGGCGAGCCCGCTCACGGCCGCGCGCCGAGCCCTCGCCGTCGGGCTCGTCCTCCTGGCCGCCGCGACGGCGGCCGCGACCGGCCACGCCGCCGACCCCGAGCCCGTGAGGGC
>CAZCVH010000125.1:1419-5848 GCA_964502115.1 uncultured Geminicoccaceae bacterium | reverse complement strand
CAGGTCGACCGCGTAGATCCGGGTCAGCAGCCAGGCCGTGGCGAGCCAGAGGGCGACCCGGGCCACGCGCAGCCGGAGCGGTCGCCACTCGTCCACCGCCGCGTCGCCGTCTTCCGCGTCGACCGCCGCGGCCGCGTCGGCGCCGGCGCGCGCCAGCACGGCGTCGAGGTGGGGCACGAACACCAAGAACGCCAGCGTGGCGAGCGCGGTCCCCGCGCCGAGCGGGACCTCGAAGGCGTAGGCGAGGAGAAAGCCCGGCCACACCGCGAGCACGAGCGCCGTGGTCGCCGTCGGCACGGCGTCGGCGACCAGCCGGCGCAGCGGTCCCGCCGTGCCGTCGACCAGAAGGTTGCGGCGCAGCCCGGCGCGGGCTCGGTGGAGCGTCCAGGCCAGCGACAGCACCACCGCGAGGCCGACGGCGACCTTCAACAGGCTGTGCGCCGTCCGGGCCTCGACGGTGAGCGCGATGAAATCGCAGGCGAGAAAGCCGAGCGCGGCGATCGCGATCGAACGCACGAGCCCCCGGTGCAGCCGCCGCGCCTCGTCGTCGCGCAGATCGAACAGGCGCAGCCGGACGTCCTCCGGGGCGAGCAGCAGCCGCGAAAAGGCGGCGAAGCCGCGCACGCAGGCGTAGGCGAGGAGCACATAGAGCACGAGGTCGCGCCGCGGTGCGTAACCGTGCCAGAGCACCATCAGCAGGGCCAGGCCGGCGACCACGAAGGCGGTGGTGCCCGCCAGCTCGCGCAAAAAGAGGCCGCCGCCGGCGGCGACGCGCGTGGCGACCGCCGCCTCGGGCGCGTCGCCGCGCGTGCGCAGCGTGGTCGCGTTGCCGGCGGACAGGCGCCGGACCGCCCACTCGCCGGCGGCGCCGGCGAGCGCCACGAGCGGGATGAACACGAAGACCACCTGCGCGAGCCGCGCCGGGCGATCGTCGGCGAGCACACGCCCGGTGGCCGCCAGCACGGCCGGCACCTCGCCCACGGCGGCGAAGAGATCGGCCAAACGGGTGCGCGCCGTCGCCAGCCGGTCGCTCATGGTCGCGGCGAGCGGTGCCGGCGGCGGCGCCTCGGCCCGGCGGGCGAGCTCGGCCGCGAGCATCGCGCGGACCTCGGCGTCGCTCATCCGCGCCAGCGCCGCCTCTGTGGTCTCGGCCAGCATCGGCGCCGCCGGGGCGTCGTTCGCGGCCGGGCTCGGCGCCGCCGCGGCGGGTCCGGCAGCCGCCGCCAGGAGGACGAGCAGGCCGAGCCAGGCTGCGACGAGGGTCGATCGGGCGGCCCGTCGAGACCTCGTCCGGGTCACCGCTGAACCCTGTGCCATCGCCACCTCGATGCTTCGAGCCGGGTCGGTGCGCCCCGTCGCCCGGACCTCCACGCGCGCACCGCCGATCGGCGCGAGCATAGCGGCGGCGCAGCGTGGCGCCAGTTTCGGATGCCGCGCCCGCCCCCTTCGTCAGGGACGTGGTCGTCTTTGGTTCGTTCTTCGGTCGTGGGGGTGGCTCGGCCGCCGGCGGCGATGGCGCCGGGTCACGACGCTTCGGCGTCGGCTTCGCGCGCGACCGCGACGAGGGCGTCCACGTCGCGGACGACGATGCGACCGTAGGCGGCGTCGAGCACGCCTTCGGCGGCGAACTCCGACAGCACGCGGTTGACCGTGTGCCGCGAGACGCCGGTCATGTCCGCCAGTTCCGACTGGGTCAGCGCCACTGTGCGTTCGACGGGGACACCGTCGCGGGCATGGGCGTCCAACAGGCCCAACAGGCGCGCCGCCAGACGCCGCCGCGGTGGCGCCGGTCGGCGCTCGGCGAGCAGCCGCAGCAAGTGCTCGTTACGGTCGCACGCCAAGGCGGCGAAGCTGCGCCAGTGCGCCGGCTCGCGGGCGAGGAGGTCGTCGAAACTGGCGAGGGCGAGGTGCAGCAACACCGTGGTGGATTTGGACACTACGGTGACCGTCCGGGGTTGGCGCCGGAGCAACGACGGCTCGCCGAACCAGGACCCCGGCCGGCCGCCGTCGGCGATGTAACTGTCGTGATCGGACGTCGGAAAGCGGTGAAGGACCGAGCCGCTCACGACGCCGTAGAGCCCACCGGGCGGATCGCCGCGGCGAAAAACGACGTCGCCGCGCCCGTACCGTCGGATCCGGCCGCGCGCGAGCACCTCCTCCTGCAGCCGACGCGGTTGTTCGCAGAGCCATCCGCGCTCGAGCAGCACGGCGCATCGCGCCTCCAGCGCGACGGCTCGGTAATGCGGCTGAACAGCCGCCGCCGATCCGATCTGCATCGGATATATCTCCCGGGTGAGAAGACCGCTCGGGGCGTGGGCGCGTGACGGCGACGGCACGACGAGAGGGCGGGCGGTCGCCGCCGTGACGAGCCGTGAACACCGGGGTGCACCCACGGGCCTTTGTCGTTTGAACGACTATGAAGCATGTGGATTGAGAAAAAGCATCTGCTTTTTTGACCATTTTGATGAAAAATTTAAAGCATAAAAGAGAAAAATGCACGAATTGTGACGTACCACATATTCTTAATTGTGTCGTCTTACATCATTTGCGACGCGAGCGCGGCCTCGGGGCGTCCGCAAGGGTGCCGGAAGGCGCCCTCGACCGATCGTCGAAGCCGGCCGGCGCGGCGCGTCGGTGTGATGGCGGTGGGTGTGACGGTCAAAACGGCCGTCCCCGTGTACCGGAAAGCCGACGGGGCTCACGCGACAGGACCACCATGTCCGAGGACACGGCGCCGGTCGCGGTGGCGGCGGGCCCCTCGGCGCGAGGCGCCGGTGTCGACGGCTTCGCTCGAACCCGAAGGCGTCGCACCGGCGTTCGGGGCGAAGGTCGCACCATGGCGGTAGCTGCGGCGTCGTGTCGGATGAGCCGAAGGCGCCGGCGGGTGGTCGGTACCTCGACGGCGCCGCCCACGACGCTTAAGTCAACATGAGGTGGCTATTAGCCTGCCGGGACGGCGGTTCGACGGAGTCGTGTCACGCCAGCGTGTCACCCGTTGGTCGAAGACGATGGGTCGGATGTCTAGGTTGCCTGACACTTGGTCGCGCCCTTAGAGGTAGGGCACTGGAAGCTGCCGTCGTGTCGGGCTTGGGGCGATCGAGTGGTGGAGCCGGCACGGCCGCGGTCGCGGGGCGAGGGAGAGATCGTTATGCGTTACGAGGGCATTTTCGAGGAGGCGGTGGCCAAGGTTCGCCATGAGGGGCGTTACCGCGTCTTCGCCGATCTCGAGCGCCAGGCCGGACGCTTTCCCTACGCCCACAACCACGGCCCGGTCGGACCGGGCGAGGTGGTGGTGTGGTGCTCCAACGATTATCTCGGGATGGGGCAGCACGCCGCCACGCGCGATGCCGCCTGCTCCGCCATCGAGCGCCTCGGCACCGGCGCCGGCGGCACCCGCAACATCTCCGGGACGACCCATCTGCACGTCCTGCTGGAGCAGGAACTCGCCGACCTCCACGCCAAAGAGGCGGCGCTGGTCTTCACCTCGGGCTACGTCTCCAACGAGGCGACGATCTCGACGGTGGCGCAGCTTCTGCCCGACTGCGTCATCCTCTCCGACGAGATGAACCACGCCTCGATGATCGCCGGCGTGCGCGGCAGCCGCTGCCCCAAGATGATCTTCCGCCACAACGACCTCGCCCATCTCGAGGAGCTGTTGGCGAGCCTGCCATACGATCGCGCCAAGCTGATCGCGTTCGAGAGCGTGTACTCGATGGACGGCGATTTCGGCGAGATAGAGGCGATCTGCGACCTCGCCGACAAATACAACGCGATGACCTATCTCGACGAGGTCCACGCCGTCGGCATGTACGGCCCGCGCGGCGGCGGCGTCGCCGAGGCGCTGGGGCTGATGGAGCGGATCACGATCCTGCAGGGCACGCTCGCCAAGGCCTTCGGCTGCATGGGCGGCTATATCGCCGCCTCCGCCGCGGTCGTCGACGCCGTGCGCTCGGCCGCACCCGGTTTCATCTTCACCACCTCGCTGGCACCGGCCGTCGTCGGTGCCGCCACGGCCAGCGTGCGCCACCTCAAGACCTCTAACGCCGAGCGGACGCGCCATCAAGAGCGGGCCGCGGCCGTCAAGCGCCGGCTGCGCGCGGCCGGCCTGCCGGTGATGGACAGCCCCTCGCACATCGTCCCGGTGTGGGTCGGCGATCCCGTGCGCTGCAAGCAGGCCACCGACCTGCTGTTGGAAAAGCACGGCATCTACATCCAGCCGATCAACTACCCGACGGTGCCGAAGGGCACCGAGCGTCTGCGCATCACGCCGACGCCGTTGCACGAGGACGGGCTGGTGGAGCACCTCGCCCGCGCCCTGGTCGACGTCTGGCACGAACTGCGCCTCGACGACGGCCACCGGGTCGACACGGAGGCGATGGCCGCCGCGTCCTGAACGCCGCGATCACGCCGCACCCGCCGTCGGCGGGTG
>CAZCVH010000125.1:0-1319 GCA_964502115.1 uncultured Geminicoccaceae bacterium | reverse complement strand
TCGCGCGGCGATACGCAGCCACGGGGAAGGTGCGGCGACGACACGTGCGACGCGCCGTCGCATAGAGACCGCGGCACGGTCCGAGTGCCGGCGCGAGCGCCTTTGCACTGAGGATCTGCGACGACGCTTCGCCGGTGCCGCTCGCGGTTCACACTGCGATGAGGGGCACAGGGGGTGAAGAAGGTCACCGCGGTCCCCGCGCCGACGGGATAGCGTGACGTCGAGCCGCGGGAGGTCGAGGTCGTCGATCGGGGACACCGCGGTCGGCACGCGCGGAGGACCTCACGGTGTTCGTGTTTCTCGTCGCCGCTCTGCTCGCCTACGCCGTCGACGCCGCCGGCGCCCTGCCGATCGGCGGCCAGCGCAAGGCCGGTTCGCCAAGGCTGGCGGCGACCACGGCGCTCGTCGCCGTTGGCCTCTACAGCCTTTTCGTGTGGCGCGTCGTCGACCTCGACTTCCTCGAGAGCGCGCGCAACTTCCAACTGCTGCTGGGCAGCCTCTTCGGCGCACTGGTCTGGTCGCTGCCCCGCGCGGACAGACTCGCACCCGCCTCGGCTCGACCGCGAGCGGCGAGGGTGGGGCGGCGCCGTGGTGGACCCGGCCGTCGGCGATGGTGGCGCTGGCGCTCGTGGCGCTTCCGCTGGTCGCGCTGATCGCGCCGCACCGCCGCTTGGACCTGGGCTTCCTGCGCTCGGTCAAGACACCGTTCCTCGAAGCCCAGTTCGTCCGCAACGAGACCCAGCTGCGGCTCCAGCTGGAAAGCGAGCCGCAGGGCTTCTTCCGGGTCGGTCGCACCGAGCTCGGCACGTCGCTCGATCTCGCCCGTAACGAGTTGATCTACCGGCACAGCCGAGCGGATCGGGCGGCGGAGGAGCGCATCGCCGAGACCGCGCTGGCGTTCGTCGTCGAGGTGCTCCAGCCCGTGGCCCGCTGCGTCTACCAAGTCGACCAGCTCTACGGCGATCGCCAACTTCTGGTCGACAGTCTCCACGTCATGGGCCGGGGCCTGGCGCGCGCCGTCGTCATCGTCGCCCGGACGGATACCGATGCGAAGGTTCAGCGCGACGGCATCATCGCATCGCCGAGTTACGCGTTGGGTGAACTGGACGTTCGGCGTGAACGGCAGCTGGCGGCGCTCGGCATCCCCGACGCGGCGCCGGAGATTGCCGAGCCGGTGTCTCACCCCTGCGCCCGCTTCGACGCCGACAGCCATCGGGCCTTCGCCGACGACATCGTCGAGATCATGGGTCGGCCGACCGTGGTGCACGGCGCCACGATGTTCTTTCTGTGGGCCGGCAATCCCAGTGCCGCTCTCACCA
>CAZCVH010000124.1:0-5852 GCA_964502115.1 uncultured Geminicoccaceae bacterium | reverse complement strand
GCCACGGCCGCTCGCGGACGCCCTGCGGGCTCAGATAGGCCAGCCGGCCGGCGGGGAAGAGGACGACGCAGCGCCCCTGCTTGAGGGCGCGGGCGGCGGCGGCGAGGGTCTGGCGCGCCGAGGCGTGGCTCTTCTTGTCGGCGCTCCACTCCACCGGGATGATCATCTCCTCCAGCTTCGGCGCCACGCGCAGCGCGTCCTTGTTGGCGAAGAAGCAGAGATCGGGGCGGATGGCCTTGATGGCCCGCCACACCACGAAGCCGTCGGTGATGCCGGTCGGGTGGTTGGGGGCGATCAGCACCGGGCCGTCGGCGGGCACGTTCGGCACGCCCTCGGCGCGGACGTCGAGGGCGAGGGTGCGGCTGACGAACTCGAAGATCTCGCGCGCACCCATGTCGTGGACGATCTCGGCGAGCTCGAGCGCGTCGCGGTAGTGCAGGAGGGGGTAGAGCAGGCCGCGCATCAGCGTGCGGCCCAGGATGTTGCCGAAGAGGCCCGGCGCCCGTTCCTCGATGAGCTCGTCGACGATGCTGCGGGCTTCGCTTGCTGTCGTCATGACGCCGTCACCTGTCCCCGCCGCGCCAGCCACATCGCGTAACGGCTCGCTTAGCGTCAAATTCCGCTCGAGGGCAACCCAAACCAAGCCGCACTGCAGCATACCCGCCGTTCATCTCGGCGGTGCGGCGGCGCGGTCACGCCGCGTCGGCTTCGAACTGCAGCGCCGCCAGCCGGGCGTAGAGGCCACCGCGGGCGATGAGCTGGTCGTGGGTGCCGCTGGCGACGAGGCGGCCCTCGTCGAGCACGCAGATGCGGTCGGCCTTGAGGACCGTGGCGAGGCGATGGGCGATGACCAGGCAGGTGCGCCCGCGCGTCAGCCGGTCGATCGCCTGCTGGACCAGCCGCTCGCTCTCGGCGTCGAGCGAGCTCGTCGCCTCGTCGAGGAGCAGCACGCGCGGATCGCGCAGGAGCGCGCGCGCGATCGCGATGCGTTGGCGCTGCCCGCCCGAGAGGCGCACGCCCTTCTCGCCCAGAAACGTCGCGAAGCCCTCGGGCAGCCGGGTGATGAACTCGGTGGCGTGGGCGGCGTCGGCGGCGGCCTCGACCTCGGCGTCGGCGGCGTCGGGCCGGGCGTAGCGGATGTTCTCGAGCGCGTTCTGCGAGAAGATCACGGGCTCCTGCGGCACGAAGCCGATCAGGCCGCGGTAGACCGCCGGCTCGAAGGCGCGGACGTCGACGCCGTCGAGCCGCACGCGGCCCTCCTGGGCGTCGTAAAAGCGCATCAGCAGCTGAAAGACGGTGCTCTTGCCGGCGCCCGACGGGCCCACCAGCGCCACCGTCTCGCCCGCCGCCACCTCCAGATCGACGCCGTCGAGCACCGCCATGTTCGGCTGCGAGGGGTAGGCGAAGCGCACCCGCTCCAGGCTGATCCGGCCCTCGGGCGCCGTCGCCAGCGCGTGCGGCTGCGCCGGCGCGGCGATGTCGCTGGGCGTGTCCAAGAGGTCGAACAACCGCTCGGTGGCGCCGGCGGCGCGCTGCAGATCGCCGAAGATCTCCGACAGCCCGCCGGCGGCACTGGCCACGATCGTGGCGTAGAAGACGAAGGCGGAGAGCTCGCCGGCGGTGAGCCGCCCGGCGAGGACGTCGTGGCCGCCGAGATAGAGCACGACGACGATGGCGCCGAAGACCAGCGTGATGATGCAGGCGCCCAACAGGGCGCGGGCGCGGATGTAGCCGGCGGCGGCGTCAAAGGCGTCCTCGGCGGCGGCGGCGAAGCGGCGGCTCTCGCGCTGCTCCTGGGCGCAGCCCTGGACGGTGCGCACCGCGTTCAAGCTCTCCTCGGCGTGGCCGGAGACGTCGGCGATGCGATCCTGCGCGCCCCGCGAGCGCTGCCGTACCCGCCGGCCGATGACCACCAACGGCACGACGACGAGCGGCACCACCAAGAGGATGTAGGCGGTCAGCCGCGGCTGGGTCGCCACCAGCAGGACGAGCCCGCCCGCGAGCATGATGACGTTGCGCAGCGCCTGGGTCACGCTCGCGCTGATCACGGTCTGGATGACGCTGGTGTCGGTGGTGAGCCGCGAGACCACCTCGCCGGTGCGGGTGACCTCGAAGAAGCCGGGCGAGAGCCTGACGACGTGGTCGTAGACGTCGCGGCGCAGGTCGGTGACGACGCGCTCGCCCAACAGCGTGACGAAATAGGAGCGCGCGAAGGTCGCCGCCGCCATCACCAGGATGATGACCACCATGGCGTAGAGGGCGTGGTCGAGCGCGCCGGGATCGCCGGTCGCGAAGCCACCGTCGATGAGGTAGCGCAACCCGACCCCGATCGACAGCACGCTCACCGCGGCGAGCACGAGGCCCGTGAACGCGGCCGCGAGCCAGGCCTTGTAAGGCGCGAGGTACACCGCCAGCCGACGCAGATGGCGGAGGTTTCGCGAGCGTGCGCGCTCGCCGGCGGCGCCCTCGAGCTGGGCCTGGGCTTGTTCCATGCTCTCGCCAGATCTGTCTCGACCGATGGACGCAGCGCGATGCCAGAGCCGCCCTTGTCGAGCAAGGGGGATGAGGCTATACACCGCGCTCCGCGCCAGGAGGAAGCCGTGAAGAAAGGTATTCATCCCGACTACCACGACATCACCGTGGTCATGACCGACGGGTCGACCTTTCAGACCCGTTCGACCTACGGCGAGCCGGGGACGTCGCTGACGCTCGACATCGATTCGCGCTCGCACCCGGCCTGGACCGGGGGCTCGATGCAGATCAGTCAGCGCGGCCAGGTCGACAAGTTCAACAAGAAGTTCGCCAACTTCCGCCGGAAGAAGGGCTGAGGCGATGAAGGTCCGCAACTCCCTGAAGAGCGCCAAGGCGCGCCACAAGGACTGCCGCGTCATCCGCCGCAAGGGTCGCGTCTACGTCATCAACAAGACCAACCCGCGCTTCAAGGCGCGCCAGGGCTGACAGCCCGCGCCCGGACGGCGCCCCCGGGGCGGCGATGACCGCGCTGCGCCTGCACCATTTTCCGATCTGCCCCTATTCGCGCAAGCTGCGGCTGATCTTCGCGGAGAAGCGGCTCGACGTGACGCTGGTGCCGCACGAGCCGTGGCGGCGCGACCCGGATCTGATGGCGTTGTCGGCCTGGGGCGAGGTCCCGGTGCTGGAGGTCGAGGGCCACGCCCTCACCGAGAGCCTCGCCGTCGCCGAGTTCCTCGAGGAGCGCTTCGCCGAGGTCAAGCTCGGCGGCAAGGACATCTGGGAGCGCGCCGAGATCCGCCGCCTGGCCTTGCATTTCGACACCAAGTTCGCCCGCGAGGTCACCGACCTGCTGTGGCGGCAGAAGTTGATCTACCGCCTCAAGCGCTCGGGCACGGTCAACACCGTGGCGCTGCGCGCCGGCCAGGAGAACGTCCGCGCCCATCTGGACTATGTCGGCTGGCTGGCGTCGGAGCGGAACTGGCTGGCGGGCGACCATCTGAGCCTTGCGGACCTCACCGCCGCGGCGCATCTCTCGGTTCTCGACTATCTCGGCGACGTGCCGTGGGAGACCAACGCCGACGCCAAGGAGTGGTATGCCCGGATCAAGTCCCGGCCCAGCTTCCGCGGCCTTCTCGGCGACAAGATCCCGCAGCAGGCCCCGGCCGACCACTACGCCGACCTCGACTTCTGAGCTCCGCCGCGGGCTGGAGGTCCGCGCCCGCGCGCTCGGCTTCGACGAGCTGCGCGTCGCCACCGCCGCCGTTCCCGCCGACCGTCAACAGGGTCTCGCCCGCGCGCTGGCGCGGGGCCGCCACGGCACCATGCGGTGGCTCGCCGACACCTTCGCCCGCCGCCGCACGCCGACCGCGATGTGGCCGCAGGCCCGCACGGCGATCCTCGTGGGCGTCAACTACGGCCCCGACGCGGACCCGCTGGAGATACTCGCGCGGCGCGACCGCGCCGGCCTCTCGGTCTACGCCCGCGGCGACGACTATCACGACGTCGTCAAGGGCCGGCTCAAGCACCTGGCGCAGTGGCTCGCCGCCCGCGCCGGCGGCGACGTCAAGGTCTTCGTCGACACCGCGCCCTTGATGGAGAAGCCGCTGGCCGAGCGCGCCGGCATGGGCTGGCAGGGCAAGCACACCAATCTGGTCAGCCGGCGCTTCGGCAGCTGGCTCTTCTTGGGCTGCATCCTCACCGACCTCGAACTCGCGCCCGACCCGCCGGAGCGGGACTTTTGCGGCTCGTGCCGGCGCTGCCTCGAGGTCTGTCCGACCGACGCCTTTCCCGCCCCTTACGAGCTCGATGCGCGCCGCTGCATCTCCTATCTGACCATCGAGCACGCCGGCCCCATCCCGCACGCCTTTCGCAAGCCGATGGCCAATCGCGTCTTCGGCTGCGACGACTGCCTCGCCGTCTGTCCGTGGAACAAGTTCGCGCGCACCGCGCACGAGACCCGGCTGGCCGCCCGCGAGGAGCTGCGCGCGCCGGCGCTCGCCGATCTCGCGGCGCTGGACGAGGCCGGCTTTCGGGCGCTCTTTCGCAAATCGCCCGTCAAGCGCATCGGCCGCGCCCGCCTGAGCCGAAACGTGCTGATCGCCATCGGCAACAGCGGCGAGCCCGCCCTCGCCGGGGCCGCGCGCCGCCATCTCGACGCGCCGGAGGCGGTCGTCCGCGGCGCGGCGATCTGGGCGCTGGGCGAGCTGCTGTCGGGCGACGAGCTCGCCGTGCTCGCCCGCGCTCGCCGGCCCGCCGAGCGCGACGCGGGCGTGCGGCGGGAGTGGCGCCTCGCCGTCGGCGCGCGCGCCGACGCGGGCTGACCCCGGCGGATCGACCTCGAAAGGAGCGGATCGTGTCCACCCTCTTGTGCTTCGGCTTCGGCTATTCCGCCTCGACCCTCGCCCGTCGCCTGTTGGCGCGCGGCTGGACGGTGCGCGGCACCTCGCGCGATCCGGCGAAAAGGGCGCTCGCCGGCGTCACGCTCTTCCCCTTCGACCGCGACACGCCCCTGCCGGCGGAGGCGTTCGAGGGCGTCACCCACGTGCTCACCTCGATCGCCCCCGACGACGCCGGCGATCCGGTCCTCGACGTCGAGGGCGCGCGGCTGCGTCGGCTGCAGGATCTCACCTGGGCCGGCTATCTCGGCACGACGGCGGTCTACGGCGATCGCGGCGGCGCGTGGGTCGACGAGACCGCCGCGCTCGCGCCCACGAGCGCGCGCGGGCAGCGCCGGGTCGAGGCCGAGCGCGCCTGGCTGACGAGCGGCCTGCCGGTGCACGTCTTCCGCCTCGCCGGCATCAACGGTCCCGGGCGCAGCGCGGTCGATCAGCTGCGCGCCGGCACCGCGCGGCGGATCGTCAAGCCCGGCCAGGTGTTCTCGCGCATCCACGTCGAGGACATCGCCACCGTGCTCGAGGCGTCGATCGCGCGGCCGAACCCGGGCCGCGTCTACAATGTCTGCGACGACGAGCCGGCGCCGCCGCAGGACGTCGTGGCCTACGCCGCCGCGCGGTTGGGCTTGGCCGTGCCGCCCGAGCTGCCCTTCGAGACCGCCGAGCTGTCGGCGATGGCGCGCAGCTTCTACGCCGACAACCGCCGCGTCTCGAACGCCCGGATCAAGGACGAGCTCGGCGTCCGGCTCGCCTTTCCGACCTATCGCGCCGCCATCGACGCCGCCATCGACGTCGACGTCGACCCCCCGCGCTGAAGCGCCGGCCGCGGCGCGCGGCCCGACTTCCGCATCCCGGTACGTCCTTCATTGATTCAGAAGAACCGAATTTTCTGCCGGTGTTAAATCAGTATTTACGAAAATCCTTGTTGAGGTTGTGGTTCATGTCGCGCTCGTCCCGCGCCCTCGTCGCCGTGCCCGTCCTCGCCGT
>CAZCVH010000123.1:0-5891 GCA_964502115.1 uncultured Geminicoccaceae bacterium | reverse complement strand
TGTTGGAGGATCTGGTGGAGGGTCGGGCATGACCGTGACCTACTGGTGGCGCGACGACGACGCCGGCCGCGACGATCTCGAGCTCGAGCGGCTGTTGGAACTGGCGGCGCGGCGGGCGCGGCCGGTGACCCTGGCGGTGGTGCCGGAATGGCTGGAGCCGGCGACGGTGGAGCGGATCAACGCCTCGCCATGGGCCCAGGTCATCCAGCACGGGGTCGCGCACGTCGATTACGCCGGGCCGACGGACAAGAAGATCGAGCTCGGCGGCACGGTCGACCGCGGCTGGCTGGCGCAGCGCCTGGTCGCCGGGCGCGAGCGGCTGGCCGCCGCCTTCGGCGAGCGTTTCGTCGCGGCGATCGCGCCGCCGTGGAACAACATCGCCACCGACGTCGCCGTCCGCCTGCCGGATCTCGGCTTCGTCGGTCTCTCCTGCGACCCCGGACCGCCGGGGGTGGTGCCGCTGAGGCGCGTCGACATCCACGTCGACGCCATCGCGTGGACCGAGGGGGCGCGTTCGAAGGACGCAGGCGAGCTCGACGCCGAGCTCGCGGCCGCCCGCGCGGCGGCGGGCGCGGGGCCGGTCGGGCTGCTCACTCACCATCCGGTGATCTCGGACGCGGGCTGGGACGCCCTCGACCGGGTGTTGGCCTTGGGCCATGATGACGCGACGATCGTTTGGGCCGAGGCCCGAGGCTTGTTCGGAGCGCCATGAGGTTCACGCCGCCGCCGCTGCTGCGGCTCGAGGACGTGCACGTCACGTTCCGTGCCGAAGAGGGCGCGGTCGAGGCCGTCCGCGGTGTCGGCTTCGACGTCACCGCCGGACGCACGCTCGCCGTCGTCGGCGAGAGCGGCTCGGGCAAGACCGTGCTCTCGCAGGCCATCTTGGGCATCCTGCCGAAGAGCGCGCAGCTCGATCGCGGCCGCGTCCTCTTCACGGATCCCGCCAAGGACGGCGGTTCCGTCGACCTCGCCGCCTATCCCCAGAACCACCGCGTCAGGCGGTCGATCCGCGGCGGGCGGATCTCGATGATCTTCCAGGAGCCGATGAGCTCGCTGTCGCCGGTCCACACCATCGGCGACCAGATCGGCGAGGCCTTGCGCCTGCACGTGCCGGTCCGCAAGCGCGAGGTCCGCGAGCGCGTCGTGGACATGCTGGACCGCGTCGGCTTTCCCCAGCCCGCGGCCGCCTTCGAGCTCTACCCGTTCGAGCTCTCCGGCGGCCTGCGTCAGCGCGCGATGATCGCCATGGCGCTGATCTGCGAGCCGGTGCTTCTCATCGCCGACGAGCCGACGACCGCGCTCGACGTCACCATCCAGGCGCAGATCCTCGAGCTGATGCAGCGCCTGCAGGCCGAGTTCAACATGGCGATCCTGTTCATCACCCACGATCTCGGCGTGGTGGCCAACCTCGCCGACGAGATCGTCGTGATGTACCGCGGTCGCATCATGGAGGCGGGCGACGCCCGCCCGCTGCTCACCGCACCCGAGCACCCCTACCTCAAGGCGCTGATGCACGCGGTGCCGCGGCTCCGGATGGCGCCGGACGAGCGCCTCACGCCGTTGCGCGAGGTCCGCGTCACCGCCCGCGATCTCGCCGAACTCGCGCGCGAGCAGCCCCACCGCCGCGCGCGCGGGCCGCTGTTGACGCTCACGGGCCTGGCGAAGACCTTCGCGACCCGCCGCGGCGGGGCCGCAAGCTCGGTGCGCGCCCTCGCCGATGTCGGCTTCACCATCCGCCGCGGCGAGAGCTTCGCGGTCGTCGGCGAGAGCGGCTCGGGCAAGACCACGCTCGCCAAGACCATCATGCGCGCCGTCGACCTCGACCGCGGCACGATTCGCTTCGACGAGAGCGGCGAGAACCTCGACGTGCTCGCCCTCGAGGGCCGCGCGCTCGAGCGCTTTCGCAGCCGCGTCCAGTACGTCTTCCAGGATCCCTTCGCGTCGTTGAACCCGCGCATGACGGTGGCCGATCTCATCGCCGAGCCGTTGATGATCCACGGCATCGGCGACGCCCGCGAGCGCCTGCACCGGGTGCGGACGCTGGCCCAGGCGGTCGGCCTCGACGTGCGCGCGCTCCGGCGCTACCCGCACAGCTTCTCGGGCGGTCAGCGCCAGCGGGTGGGCATCGCCCGTGCCCTCGCCCTGCACCCCGAACTCTTGATCTGCGACGAGCCGGTCTCCGCCCTCGACGTTTCCGTCCAGGCGCAGATCTTGAACCTGTTGAAGGACCTGCAGGGTCCGCTCGGCCTGACCTACCTGTTCATCGCCCACAACCTCGCGGTCGTGCGCTACATCGCGGACCGGATCGCGGTGATGTGCCAGGGCCGCGTCGTCGAGCTCGCCCCCACCGAACGCCTGTTCCAGGGGCCGCAGCATCCCTACACCCGGGCGCTCCTGGCGGCGATCCCCGAGCCCGACCCCGACCAGAAATTGAACCTCGCCCGCTTTCACGACGGTGTCACCTCGGCGCCGGCGGCATGGCCCAAGCCGTTCGCCTTGCCGACCGGCGACGACGGTCGGATGATCGAGCTCGGCAACGGACACCACGTCCGACACGGAACGACGTATCGGGAGGATCTCCTTGCGGCCTCTTAAGCTCCTCGGCGCCGCCCTCGCCGGCCTCGCGCTGACCTCGACCGCCTCCGCCGAGCCCCCGGCCGAGCCGCGGGTGCTCGACGACATCCCCGAGATCGGCGAGCGCGGCGGCGAAATCCGCACGCTCATCCGCCGCGCCAAGGACGCCAAGCTCTTCGTCGTCTACGGCTACGCCCGGCTGGTCGGCTACGACCGCGATCTCGAGCTGGTCCCCGACATCTTGAAGGACGTCGAGGTGGAGGAGGGTCGCCGCTTCACCTTCCATCTGCGCGAGGGCCACAAGTGGTCCGACGGCGAACCCTTCACCGCCGAGGATTTCCGATTTTTCTGGGAGGACGTCGCCCAGCACGAGGAGCTCAGGCCGACCGGCCCGCCCATCCAGATGGTCGTCGACGGCGAGCTCCCCGCGTTCGAGATCCTGGACGAGCGCACCGTCCGCTACACCTGGTCGAAGCCGAACCCGTTCTTCTTGCCGGCGCTGGCCGGTGCGGCCCCGCTCGAGGTGGCGCTGCCGGCGCACTACCTGAAGCCGCTGCACCAGGACTACGCCGACCCCGACGCGTTGGCGGCCGAGGTGGCGGCCGAGGACGCCCGCGACTGGGCGCAGCTGTTCGGCCGCCACAGCGACGAGTACGACGCCACCGACCCAAACCTGCCGACACTGCAGCCCTGGCGGCTGGTGACGCCGCCGCCGGCGCAGCGGGTGGTGACCGAGCGCAACCCGCATTTCCACCGCGTCGACGCCACCGGCACGCAGCTGCCCTATGTCGATCGCGTGACCTATCAGATCGTCGAATCGCCGCTGATCCCGGTGAAGACCGGCGGCGGCGAGGTCGATCTGCAGGCGCGCGGGCTCAATTTCTCCGACGTCACCTTCCTCAAGCAGACCGAAGAGCGTTCCGGCATGCGGACGCTGTTGTGGAAGACGGCGGCGGCGGCGCATCTCACGCTCTATCCGAACCTCAACGCCAAGGACGAGGTCTGGCGCGAGGTCTTCCGCGATCGGCGGGTGCGGCGGGCGCTGTCGCTGGGCATCGACCGGGAGGCGATCTCCGAGTTCCTCTATTTCGGCGTCGCCGATCCGGCCAACAACACGGTCTTGCCCGAGAGCCCGTTGTGGACCGACGAAATCGGCCTCGCCTACACCGACCACGACGTCGAGCGCGCCGAGGCGCTCCTCGACGAGGCCGGCCTGGTCGATCGTAACGCCGAGGGCATCCGGCTTCTGCCCGACGGCCGGCCGATGGAGATCATCGTCGAAACCGCGGGCGAGGACACCGAGCACACCGACGTGCTCGAGCTCGTCGCCAGCCACTGGCGCGCGATCGGGGTCAAGCTGTTGACCAAGCCGTCGCAGCGCGAGGTCCTGCGCAACCGCATCTTCGCCGGCGACGCCTTGATGACCATCGCCAAGGGCATCGAGAACGGCCTGGCGACGGCGGAGATGAGCCCCGGCGCTTACGCCCCGACGAGCCAGATCGACTATCAGTGGCCGAAATGGGGTCAGTACTACGAGACCAAGGGCGACGCCGGCGTCGCCGTCGACATGCAGGGTCCCGAGCGACTCTTCGACCTCTTCGAGCAGTGGCAGGTCGCCGCCGAAACCGAGGAGCGCCGCGAGATCTGGAAGGAGATGCTGTCGATCTGGAGCGAGGGGGTCTACACGCTCGGCCTCGTCTCGGGCGTGCGCCAGCCGGTGGCGGTCATGCCGGATCTCGTCAACGTCCCCGCGGAGGCGGTCTACAACTGGGATCCGGGCGCGCATTTCGGGATCTACCACCCCGACACCTTCTGGTGGCGCGACCAGGGCTGAGCCGGCGGACGCGTTGGACTGGACCCGCCAACTCAACACCTACTGCGAGCGGCTCGGCCCGGAATTCTGGGCCGAGCCGGTCAACGCCGTCACCAACCTCGCCTTCATCGTCGCCGCCGTCGTGGGCTGGCGCGCGTTCGCCCGCCGCGGCGGCGACGACCTCGCCATCGCTTGGCTGGTGGTGGTCGTCACCGCGGTCGGCATCGGCTCGTTTCTGTTCCACACCGTCGCCACGGTGTGGGCGGCGTTCGCCGACGTCCTGCCGATCACCATCTTCATCCTGAGCTATCTGGCGCTGGTTCTGCGCCGTGGCTTCCGCCTGCCGTGGTGGGCGGCGCTCGCGCTCACCGTCGTGTTCTTGCCCGTGAGCTCCGCCGTCGAGGCCGGCGTCGGCGCGGCGGTCGGCGACGCGCTCGGCGGCTCCGAGGGCTATCTGCCGGCGCTCGTCGCCCTCGTCGTCTGCGGCGCCTGGCTGGCGCGGCGCGGCCACGGCCTCGGCCCGCCGCTGCTCGCCGGCGCGGCGATCTTCGCGGTATCGCTCACCTTCCGCACCCTCGACATGCCGCTGTGCCCGGTCTTCCCCCTCGGCACGCACTTTCTCTGGCATCTGTTGAACGGCGTCCTGCTCGGCTGGCTGATCTTGACGCTCGTGCGCCACGGCCGGCCCGCCGTCAGCGCCGCTTGAGCCAGAGGCTGGTCTCGAGCGCGCCGGCGGGCACCGGCAGATCGCGCGCCACCGGACCCAGCAGGTCGGGGGCCCGGCGGCGCACCCAGCGGCTGGCGAAGACGAGCGCGAAGCCGCCGGTGAGCAGCCCCGCCACCGCCGCCTGCTCGTTGTAGCCGCGCCAGGCCCACGCCGCCGGATAGGGCTCGGGCAGGAAGACGTCGTGGACGTGGAGCAGCACGCCGGGGCGAAGGCGCGGGATCAGCTCGGTGAAGAGGAAGGCGACGTCGCTGCCCGCCACCAGGACGTGGCTGGAGTCGACGAACAGGAGGTCGCCGCTCGCGAGCCCGTCGACGACGCCCGGATCCAGCTCCTGCACCGGCCGCCGCTCCCAGCGTACGGGCAGGGCGCCGAGCACGGCGCGCGGCGCCGGGTCGACGGCGACGTGCTCGGTCGTGAGCCCGCCGTCGGCGACGGCGCGCGCGCCGATCCGCGTCGAGTGCCCGGCGCCGATCTCGACCACCCGCGCCGGCCGTCGGTCGCGCACCAGGGTGTAGAGCGCCGCGGCGTCGAGGCCGGTGAACCAATCCTGCGCGAAGCGCGGCGCCGGCGGCGGACCGCCGAAACGGGCGAAGGCGTCGCCGTAGCTCTCCAGCCGCCGCGCCAGCTCGGCGAAGGCCGGCCGCGCCGCCTCGAACATCGCCCCCAACGCCGCGCTCGCGATGTCGCCGCCGCCCGCTCGGCGGTGGGGGATGAAGCTGCCGGGCGGCTCCAGATCGGAAGAGCACACGTCTGAACTCCAGTCACGTGAAACGATCT
>CAZCVH010000122.1:3616-6013 GCA_964502115.1 uncultured Geminicoccaceae bacterium | reverse complement strand
CAGGTTCACCGCCGTGGCCATCAAGCCGGTGAGCTCGGTTTCGATGATCATCGAAGCGCCTCCATGACGCGCCGCTCCATGCCGCGCTTGAGGTCGTGGACGACTTCGTCCGGGTCTTCGGCGAACATGGCGTGGATGATGAGGTGGCTTTTGTCGGCGGCGACGTCGACGGTGAGCGTCCCCGGCGTCAGCGAGATCAGGTTGGCCGTCAGCATGATCTGGGTCTCGTCGGTGCAGTCGAGCGGCATCCGCACCATCCGCGGGCGTGAGTGGATCTGCGGTGTAATCACCTCCCACGCGACCGCCATGCTGGAGCGGACGAGCTCGTAGAGGAAGAAGACGACCAGTCCGATCGCCCCGAAGCTGCGCCGGAAATAGGAACTCGGGCCGAAGAGCGGGCGGGTGAGCCACAAGGCCAAAAAGCCGCCGGCGAAGCCGAGCCCCAGGTTCAAGACCTCGAAGCCGCCGGCGACGGCGGCCCAGCCGACGGCGATGAGAAGATTCAAGGTGAAGAGGCTCATGGCCGGGCTCCCAGCACCGCGGTGAGATAGGCTTGCGGATCGAGGAGCTGCTCGGCGGCGCTGGTCGAGAGCGCGTAGAACGGCGCCGCCACCAGTCCGATCAGCACGGTGATCGCCGCGAGGGCGATGATCGGCGAGAGCAGCGCCCAGCTCTCGCCCCGGTCGAGCCCGCGACCCTCGGCCCGCGCCGGCTCGGGGTGCGGCTTCCAGAACGCCTCGACCCAGATCTTCGACATCGAGTAGACCGTCAAAAGGCCCACGACCAGCGCCGTCGCGGCCAGAACGTAGTGCTCGGCCTCCAGGCTCGCCTTGATGACCACGAGCTTGGCCCAAAAGCCCGAGAACGGCGGGATGCCGGCGAGCGACAGCGCCGGTATCAAGAAGAGGACGCTCAGCAAGGGGGCGGCCGCCCACAGACCGCCGATGCGGGCGAGGTCCTCCGAGCCCGTGAGCTTCTTCACCACGCCGCCGACGAGGAACAGGTTCGCTTTCACGATGATGTGGTGGATAATGTAGAAGATCGCCCCGACGATCGCCAACGGCGTGTAGAGCGCCAGTCCCAGCACCATGTAGCCGATCTGGCTGATGATGTGGAACGAGAGGATGCGACGGATCTCGTTCTGGGCGGCGGCGCCGAGGACGCCCGTCAACATGGTGAGGCCAGCCGAGACCAGGAGAAGTTCATGGATGAGCGGCATGTCGCCGTCGTAGATCAGGGTGAAGACGCGGATCAGCGCGTAGACGCCGACCTTGGTCAACAGCGCCGAGAATACCGCCGAAGTGGTGACCGACGGCGTGTGGTAGGAAGCCGGCAGCCAGAAGAAGAGCGGAAACAGCGCTGACTTGACCGAGAACGCGAACAGCAGCAGCGCCGCGGTCGTGAACACGACCGTGTCGTTGTCGAGGCCGCGGACCGCGCCGTGCAGGTCGGCCATGTTGAGCGTGCCGGTGGCGCCGTAGAGCAGGCCGACGCCGGCGAGGAAGGCGAGCGTCGAGACCAGGTTGAGGGCGACGTACTTGATCGCACCGTCGAGCTGGTCGCGCCGGCCGCCGAGTGCCAGCAGCCCGAAAGCGGCGATCAGCATCACCTCGAACCAGACGTAGAGGTTGAAGAGATCGCCGGTGAGAAAGGCGCCCGTCACGCCGAGAAGCAGGGCGTGAAGGAACGTGTGGTGGCCGACGCGCTCCTCCGCCGGGTCGATCTCGCCGAGCCCGTAGACGGCCACCGCCAGGGCGATGACGCCGGTGATGACGACCATCGCCGCGCTCAAGAGGTCGGCGACCAGGGTGATGCCGAAGGGCGCCGGCCAGCCGCCCATCGCCGCGGCGGTCGGGCCGTTGGTGACCACGTCGCCGCCGAGCAGCAGGCTCACGCCCAAGAGCGTCGCCGCGCCCGCGACGCTGAGGCCGCGCTGGAGACCCGGCGTGCCGCGAGCGAGGAAGGTGAGGATCGCCGTCGCGAGCGGGGCGACGAGGCAGAGGGTGAGCAGGGCCATCAGCCCTTCCTCTCGGCGTCGGCCTCGGGCTCGGCGACGCGCATCCGATCGGCCTCGACCGTGCCGAGTGCCTGATGCGCGCGGTGCACCAGGACGAGGGTGAAGGCGAGAAGACCGAAGCCGATGACGATGGCGGTCAGGATCAGCGCCTGGGGCAGGGCGTTGGCGACCGCGTCCGCCGGCGCCTTGGCGCCCTCGCCGATCAGCGGCGGCGCGGCGTAGGTGAGCCGCCCGGCGGTGAAGATCGCCAGGTTCACGGCGTTGCTCAACACCGCCAGCGCGAAGATGAAGCGGACCATGTTGCCGCTCAGCATCAAGTAGACGGCGCAGGTGGTGAGGACGCCCACGAGTACGGCCAGCGCGAGTTCCATCGCTCAGTC
>CAZCVH010000122.1:0-3516 GCA_964502115.1 uncultured Geminicoccaceae bacterium | reverse complement strand
CGCAGGTGGTGAGGACGCCCACGAGTACGGCCAGCGCGAGTTCCATCGCTCAGTCCACTTCTCGTGGTGACGAGGCGGCCTGTGGTGACGAGGCGGCCACGTCCTCGCCGAGGGCGAAGAGGATGGCGAGAACCGAGCCGACGACGACGAGATAGACGCCGACGTCGAAGAGCAGGACGGAGCCGATCGGCAGTCCGACCTTGTCGCCCGCCGCCGTCGTGGTCAGCAGCGGCCAAATCCCCTCGAGAAAGGCGCCGCCCGCGAGAAGGCCCCAAAGCCCGGCCAACGTCGCGAGGCCCAGCCCGGCGACCGCGATCGCGGCGGGCTCGACCCTGAGCGCGGCGCGAATGGCCCTGACGCCCAGTGCCTTGGCGTAGAGCGCGCAGGCGGTGGTGGCGACCAGCCCGCCGATGAAGCCACCGCCCGGCTCGTTGTGCCCCCGCAGGAGGATGAAGAGCGAGAACGCCACCATCAGCGGGGTGAGGATCCGGGTCGCCGCGGTGAGGATGATCGAGTTCATCGCGCGCTCTCCCCAACGCTCGCGCTTGCGCGTCAACAGCGCCACCGCGCCGAGCCCCGCGATGAGGACGACGGAGATCTCTCCGAGGGTGTCCAGCGCGCGGAAGTCGACCAGGATGACGTTGACGATGTTGCGCCCGAAGGCCTCGGAATAGCTCGCCGCTTCGAAGAACCCGGTCACCCGGCGGTCGAGCTCTGTCGTGAGCACCGCCATCAGCGCGAGCGAGACCCCCGCCCCGGTGGCGACGGCGACGCCGAGGTGGCCCCAGCGCACCTCGAGGCCCGGCCTCGGGGTCAGACGGGGCAGCTTCAAGAGCGCGACGGCGACGATGACGACGACCAGCGTCTCCACCAGGAGCTGGGTCATCGCCACGTCGATCGCACCGTAGAAGACGAAGATCGCGGCCACGGTCGAACCCAAGAGGCCGAGGGCGAGGATCGCCAACAGCCGCGAGCGGGTGACCACGGTCGCGATGGTGCCGAACGCGGCGAGCGCCAGCATCGCGAACTCGATCAGCGAGATCGGCTCGATCGCGCGCGGCATCATTGCGAACCCGCCCATCGCGAGGCCGCTCCACAACAACGCCGCCAGTACGGCCATGGTGGCGAGGAAATATTGCGTGTGCCGGCCGGTCTGGATGGCACGGGTCTGCCAGACGGCGAGCGCCTTGGTGCCGGCTAGCACGGCATCGTAACCGCTTTCCGTCGACCACACGCCGCGCGCTTCCACCGCCGCGAGCCGCCGCCGGATCGTCCCGAGCGCAAGGTAGATGACCAAACCGAACGCGAAGGTGACGAGGCTCAGCGCGAGAGGCAGGTTCACGCCGTGCCAGAGCTTGAACTCCTTGTCGACGCGGTCCCCGATCATGACCGACGCGGTCGGGTTGACCAGCGTCGCGCCGACGAGTTCGGGCGCGATCCCGAAGACGAGCCCGCCCGCGGCCAGCACCGCCGGGCCGAGCCACATCGCGAAGGGCGGCTCGCCGGCCTTGGCGGCGGCCGGGGTACGCGGCCCCAAAAACGGCTTGATGGCGACCAGGCCGGCGACCGCCACCATCATGGCGTTGGCGGCGACGGCGAAGACGACCACGAGGAGCGGCGCCGAGGCGACGGCGAGTGCGCCCTCGTACATCAGCTCCTTACCGACGAAGCCGATAAAGGGCGGAATGCCCGCCATCGACAGGGCCGCGAGCGCCACCACCACCCAGGTCCGCCACATCGGCGCCGCCAGCCCGCCGAGCCGGTCGATCTCGCGCGAGCCGGCCTTCTTGTCGAGGATGCCGACGGCGAGGAACAGCGCCGCCTTGTAGAGGGCGTGGACGATGAGGAAGGTCATCGCCGCGGCGAGCGCGACCGGCGAGGCGCCGCCCAGGAACATCGTGACCGTCCCGAGCGCCATCACGGTGGTGTAGGCGAGGGTGAGCTTCAGATCGGTCTGCCGCAGCGCCCAGATCGACGCCAGCACCGCGGTGACGCCTCCCACGAGCGTCAGCGTCCAGAGCCACGGGTCGGTCCCGCCGAGGGCGGGGGTCAGCCGGGCCAGGAGGTAGATGCCGGCCTTCACCATGGTGGCCGAATGCAGATAGGCGCTCACCGGGGTGGGCGCCGCCATCGCGTTCGGCAGCCAGAAGGAAAAGGGGAACTGGGCCGACTTGGTGAACGCGCCGAACAGCACCAGCGTCAGGATCGCGGGATACAGCGGGTCGGCTTGCAGGGTCTCGGCCGCGGCCGGCAACGCCGAGGCCTCGAACGTGCCCGCGACCCCGCCCATGAGAAGGACCCCCGCGAGCAGCGCCAGCCCGCCCGCGGCGGTGACCAACAGCGCCTGCAACGCCTTGTTGCGCGCGTCCGCCTCCTCGTGACCGAAGCCGATCAGCAAAAAGGAGGTGATGGTCGTCAGCTCCCAGAATACGAACATCAAGATCAGGTTGTCGGCGAGCACCAAGCCCAGCATCGCCAGCTCGAACAGCACGAGCAGCGTCAGCAGCCGCACCAGCTTGGGGTGACCTTTGAAATAGCTGGCGCTGTAGGCGAAGACGAGCGCGCCGATGCCGGTGATCAGAAGGGCGAAGGTGAGGGCGAGCCCGTCGATCAGAAAGGACAGCTGGACCCCGAGGCCCGGAATCCACGGCCACGCCACTCGGACGCTGGCGTAGTCGGCGATGGTCGGCACCAGCGCGGCGAAGGCGGCGCACACCGCGGCGGAGCCGAGCGCCGGGCCGTAACGGGCGAGGCGCCGACCGGTCGTGGCGGCATCGGTGGCTGCGGCGACGGGGACGCTAACGACGGCCAAGGATGACGGCTCCATGTCGGCGGGGTGGGGGCAGCGATGCCCCGCGTGGGAGAGACGAAGTGCGGCTGTCTTAATTCTTCATGAACCGCTCATTCCTTTATGCCACAGATCCGTGCCACAGAAACGCGTCGGTGGCACGCACCGGCCCGTGGCTTGCCACGATGCGGCGAACGATCAATAGGCACAGCGATCGCGGACGGGCAACATCTGGCCGCACGCGTTCGTGATGGCTAACGAGAACGAGCGAGGACGCCCGCATGGCCCGAGCCCCCCGCACCTGGATCGTCGGCGCCCCCGACGACGACGGCTTCGCCACCCGCTGCCTGCTGGAACTCGAACAGCGCTTCACCTTGCCCGAAAACGTCACGATCGCCCACGGTCGCCGTGGCGAGGCGGCGGCGGCCGAGCGCGCCCGGGTGCTGACCTTCGTTCCCGATCCGCCGGGCGAAGGGCGGGACTTCCTCGGTCTTCTGCGCGAGCGCGAGGCCGCCGACGCGCTCGCCGCCTCCGGCACCCGCGCCTGCCCCGCGCGCGCCATCGCGGTCGGCGTCGCCCGCGGCCGCGACAATGCGATCGACGACGCCGTCAATCTGGCGGTGACCACCCTGATCGACTGGGGCCACGAGATCTCTCATCGCAACGGCGAGCGCTGAGCCCAAGCGCCCGTGACCGTAAGCGTTCGCGAGCGCGACCTCGGCGCGCAC
>CAZCVH010000121.1:0-6121 GCA_964502115.1 uncultured Geminicoccaceae bacterium | reverse complement strand
GCCCGGGCGCGAGCTGCGCGAAGCCGACGACGACGACGGTACCGGCGAGCATCACCCCCCGAAAGCGGCGCCAAGCCTCGCCCCACGACACGCCCCGGCCGTCGCGCGCCTGGCTCTGCCAGGCGAGACCGTGGCCGGTGAGCAGCCGGCCGATGAAGAAGGTCTCCGAGAACGCGGCGATCGGGGCCAACAGCATGCCGTGGACGAACTCGACCAGCCCGGCGCCGAGCAGCGCGACCGGACCGCCGTAGCTGCGCCGCGCGGTGCCGTCGACGAGGGCGTCGGCGAGGCCCGCGAGCTTGGGCGCGAAGGTCATGGTGAGCATCGTCGCCAACAGCAGGATGCCGAGCTCCGAGGGCGGTGCGCCCCACGGGTTGGCGGCGATCTCGCCGCCGTCGAGGCCGAGCGCGCCCTGCACGAAGCCGAACGTCATGAACAACAGCCAGCCCGGGCCCGACAGGTACATCAAGATCGCCAGCGCGAGCTGCAGGCGCCCCATCGGATGCCAGCCGGGTCGGCCGACGAGCCGCAGATATTGCAGATTCCCCTGACACCAGCGCAGGTTGCGGCGCACGAATTCCGGCAGACAGGGTGGGTTGAGCTCGTGGCTGCCGAATTCGTCGGGCAGCACGCGGACCTCGTAGCCGGCGCGCTGTAGCTGCACCGCCTCGACGAGATCGTGGCTCAACAGCTGCCCGCCCCAGGGCGGTGGGCCGTCGAGGTGCGGCAGCCGGCCGTGGGCGCGGAAAGCGGAGAGGTCGATCAGGGCGTTGTGGCCCCAATAGGGGCCGTGCGGGCCCTGCCACCAGGCGGCGCCGGTGGCGTAGCTGCGCATGCCGTGACGCATGCCGAACTGGAACAGCCGGGCGAAGGCGGAGCGGGTCGGCAGGGCGGTGATCAGCGTCTGCAGGATGCCGAGCCGCGGGTTGGCCTCCATCACCCGCACCAGCCGGCGGATCGCCCCGCCCGACATCACGCTGTCGGCGTCGAGCACCAGCATGTGGTCGAAGCGGTCGCCGTGCTGGTCGATGAAGTCCCACAGATTGCCGGTTTTATAGCCGGTGTTGTGGCGGCGGCGGCGGTAGTGAAAGCGCTCCGGCCAAGCGCAGCGCGCCCGCAGTTCAGCGACGGCGGCGCTTTCGGCGCGGATCGTGTCGGGATGTTGGGTATCGCTCAAGACGAACAGCTCGAAGCCGTCCAACGGACCGCTGGCCGCGAGGTCGTCCATCGTCGCCTCGACGTGGCGCACGACCATGCGCGGGTCCTCGTTGTAGATCGGCACCACCATGGCGGTGCGCCCGCGCGGCGGTGTCGCCGGCCCGTCGAGGCCCGCGAGCGGCGCGACGTAGCGCACCGGGTCGGGGGCGAGCCGCAGGATCGCGAAGCCGACGACGGCGTTCCAAAAGCCGACGACGGTCCACGGCAGCGTGACCGCGAACGCCGCCAACATCGCCAGGTCGAGCGCCGACAGGCCATCGCCGCCGAGGACCGCGGCGAGCGCCGCGAACACGGCGAGGCCCGTCGCTGCGACCAGTGCGGCGAAAACCAGACGGCGCCGCCACAGCGACGCAGCCCTATGGGGGCGGCCGGCAGGGCTGCCGACCGTCGACAGAGCCTTCAAAGATGTTCTCCCGTCCGGGTCGGTCGTCGTCGCTGACGACGATCGACCGGCGTCTGTTAGAGGTTGCTGCATCCACGGACGGGCCAAGCCGCCGGTTCATCCGCGATCGCGATCCGCGATCGCGGAGGGCGGGGATCAGGCGGGAGCGATCGTGCTCGCCGGCCTCTGCAGATGGAGGAGTGCCTCCAACGGTTCGGGCGTCGCCACCATATCCGCCAACGTGTAGCCGTCGAGGACCAGGAAGAAGGCGTCCAAGGCGCGGTGGAGCGCCTGGCGGAAGCGGCAGACCGTGGTCAGCGGACAGGTGCTCGCGGCCTCGTCGAAGCATTCGACGAGCTGCATCTTACCTTCGGTGGCGCGCACCACGTCGCCGACGACGATCTCGTGCGGCGGGCGGGCGAGGCGGATGCCGCCGCCGCGACCGCGCACCGTCTCCACGACGCCGATATGACCCAGAACCTGCACCACCTTCATCAGATGGTGCTCGGACACGCCGTAGGCCTCGGCGATGTCACGGACCCGGCACAGGCCGCCGCGGCGCAGCGCGCAGTACATCAGGGTGCGCATGGCGTAGTTGCTGAATTGGGTGAGCTGCATGGCGCTTTCCCTTCAGGGCCCGGCCCTCGAAAGTGGGTTAGGATGACACGAACCCGAACGGGTGCCAAACACTCAACGGCCGGCGCGGCGACGCCGGCCGGCCGTCACAGGGGGCGGCAAGCCGCCGCGCGGCCGCCCCTTCGACGTCGGCCGTGGCGGCGCCGAGCCGGGCTCAAAGGTGCGGTCGGCAGATGCCGTGGTTGCGGATGGCGAGCGCGGTGCGCACCACCAGCCACGCCACGATCGCGACCAGGAGCACGTAAAGCGCCGTGCCGGCTACCGCGAACAGGGCGAGGCCGGTCCGCTCGGCCATGACGAGGGTGGCGACGGTGAGCGCCGCCACCGGGAAGGAGTAGGCCCACCAGGACAGCGCGAAGGGTAGCTTGAACAGCCGCGGAAGCTGGATCGCCACCAGCAGGAAAAACACCACACCAGGGTAGTACAACAGCCGCGCGAAGCCGTCGACCTCACCCGCCAGGCTCTCGTAGGCCAGAAAAGCGACGGCCGGCGGCGCGATCAGGATGCACAAGGTCGGCAGCAGATGCGGTGGCATCGGATGGTGGAATATCAACCGGTTGAACACGATCGTCAGCAGGACGATCCAAAACAGCAGCCCCATCGACAAAAACAGCCAGCTGATCTCGATGTAGCCGTAGCGCGCGCCGACCAGCGGCACCAACACGTTACCGACCGCCGGGATGAACCACGCCGGGTTCAGATGCGGTGCCTCGAAGTGCTCGCCGGTGATCCACATCGAGACGATGGCCAGGGTCGCCACCAGATGCGCTCCCGTGCCCACCGCCCACAGTCCGACACCGAGCCCGGCGTGGAACACATGGGTCGCGGTGCCGAGCAACACCAAGCTGATGGTGATGGTCGGAAAAAACGCGATCTTTACGGGATGGCGCCACTCGGCGAGGACTTCCGCCGGGTGGCGGCGGATCTTGGTGGCGTAGACCGCGGCGATCACCACAAACGCCGCCGCCGACGCCACCAGCACGGCGAAGCTGGCGCGATGGGCGACGCCCGCGAACTGCTCCAGGCGCAGGGTCGCGAGGGCGAGGCCGCAGAGCCCCATCACGGTCGCGAAGAAGCTGATCGGGAAGTTGGCGAGCCGGTCGGGGACCGCGGTGGCGCCGGCGGCTTGGGCGGAATCGGACATCGCGCACTCCGGCGGCTGGACGAAGCTCAAGTGTGGTCGCAAAGGGGAGCGCGTCGACCGGCCCGGAGCCCCCGAAGATCGTAGACGATCACGGTCGTGCCGATCGCGCCGATGAGCCAGATCGACACCATCAGCAGCCGGTCGAGCGGGCCGGCGACGTCGGCCAGCCCCGAATGGGTGATCAGCTGCATGAACAGCACCGCGCCGAAGCCGCCGACGACGCCGACGAGCTCGCTGACGACGAACCGCCGGCTCACCAGCCCGCGGTCGCGGATCAGCAATCCCAGAAAGGCGAGGGTGGCGACGATGCCGCCGACCACGATGGCCCACGGCATCGGGCCCAGCATCTCGTAGAGCACCGCTAAGAACATCCCGGGCTCGACATCCTGCTTCGTTGTCTCCTCAGGCCTGGGGCCGCGCGACACGGCGAGATGGGTCGGCTCGAGCGCCATCTCCTCGATGACCCAGCTGATCCAGAGCTCTTCGAGCAACGCGATCACCGCCGGCAAGGACGGCGTCACATTGTTGTCGTAATCGAACCCGATCCTCGTCGCCCGACCGACCTTGGTGATCAGCCGACAGGAGGTGGAGCCGTGGTAGGTACTGTCGCCCGGCTCGCCCTTGAGGGCGTCGACGATGACGATCTGGGCGCCGTCGAGCCGTCGAGCCGTCGAGCTGGCGGGCGAGACGCGAGGCGGTGGCGAGGCCGGTCGCGCCGGCGCCCGGCACGACGAACTTGGCGCGGGTGCGCAACGGTGCGGGGGCGGCGGCGCTGGCGGTCGGCGCCGTCGCGGCAAGCCCACCCGCGGCCGCCGCCTGCAACAGGCGTCGCCGATCGGGTCCGACGTGCATCTCTCGCCTCCCGGCCCCGCCGTCGCGGGCGTGAACGGCGTTCGCGACCCTTTATAAATTCGTTTTTCTGCATACGAGCAATCCACCATTCGTCGTGCCGGTTCGGCTCCGCGACGGCGGCGCTCCGCCCTTTTCAACCCGAGGGCGAGGCTCCATGATCCCGCGCGACGCCGCGGCGGCGGTGGTCGACGCGGTTACCGCGTGGCGGCGGTGCGTCGCTCTCGCGTGCGGAGTGCGGGCATGCAGATCAACCAGTTCACCAACTATGCGCTCAGGATTTTGATGTATTGCGCGCTCCACGACGCGCGCGCCGTGCGCACGAGCGAGATCGCCCGCGCCTACGGCATCTCTGAAAACCACCTCACCAAGGTGGCGCAGCAGCTGGCCGCCGGGGGCTATCTGAAGACGGCGCGCGGGCGCGGTGGTGGGCTGCGGCTCGATCGCGATCCGCACGCCATCGTCGTGGGCGAGGTGGTGCGCTGGACCGAAGGCACGCTCAAGCTGGTGGAGTGCTTCGACGCCGACACCAACAGTTGCCCCTTGGCGCCGGCCTGCCGCTTCCGCCAAGCGCTGCACCGCGCGCTCGACGCGTTCTTCTTGGTACTGGACAGCTACACGCTGGCCGATCTGGTGACCGATCACGGCGGACTCACCGCCTTGTTGAAACAATCCGAAGCGAACTTCGCCGCAACGTGACGCCGCGGCCCACGGGCGCACGCCCGAGGGGCGGCGCGCCGACCGCGCCGCCCGCCCGGCTCCTCAGCTGCCCTCGCCGGGGGCGGGATCGAAGAACTTCTCGTACTTGTTCGCCATGCCCTGATAGCTGTCGGCTTCCGCCGGCGGCTCGCCCTTGCGGGTGATGTTGGGCCACGGCCCCGTACTGTATTGCCGGTTCAGCTCGAGCCACTTCTCGGCCTCGGGCTCGGTGTCCGGCAGGATGGCTTCGGCGGGGCACTCGGGCTCGCACACGCCGCAATCGATGCATTCGTCCGGGTTGATCGCCAGCATGCTGGTGCCCTCGTAGAAGCAATCCACGGGGCACACCTCCACGCAGTCCATGTACTTGCAGCGAATGCAGGCCTCGGTGACCACATAGGTCATGGTCCAGGTCCTTCTCCAAACGTGACCATACGGCGCAACTTAACCCCTCGGGCAGTGGTTGTGAAGCGGCCCGAAAGGCCGTCAGCGACGTCCGAACAACCGCTCCAAATCTGCCCGCGCGAGTTTGATATAGGTGGGTCGGCCGTGGTTGCACTGCCCGCTGTTGGGCGTCGTCTCCATCGTTCGTAGCAGCGCATTCATGGCATCGCGGGTGAGGCTTTGCCCGCCCCGTACGCTGCCGTGGCAGGCCATCCGCGAGGCCAGCCGCAACAGCGCCTCCTCCAGCGCCGTCGGCGTGCCGTTCACCGTCAGATCCTCGCCGACGTCGCCGACGAGGCGCCGGGCATCGACCTCGCCGAGCGCCGCCGGCACCGCACGCACCAAAACGCCGCCGGCACCGAAGCCCTCGAGCTCTAGGCCGAGCCGCAACAACGTGTCGCGGGCCTCGACCAAGCGAGCGATCACCGCCCCTTCCAGCTCGACCACCGCCGGCATCAACAGCGTCTGCCGCGCCACGCCGTCCTCGAGCTGGGCCTTCAGCCGCTCGTAGACGATGCGCTCGTGGGCGGCGTGCATGTCGACGAGCACGACGCCGTCGGTGGCCTCGGCCACGATCCAGGTCCCGTGCAGCTGCGCGCACGCCTCGCCCAGCGGCCGGTCGGCGTCGGGTTGCGGCTGCGACGTCGCGTCCGAGCGGGACGACGCGGTCGGCTCCGGCGGTGCCGCCGGCTCGCCGCCCCAGGCGCGCCGCGTCTCCGCCAGCTCCAGCCGCGGCTGCGCCGCGGGCT
>CAZCVH010000120.1:0-6125 GCA_964502115.1 uncultured Geminicoccaceae bacterium | reverse complement strand
TCGATCCCGGCAACTTCGACTTCATCGTCGACTTCGTCGCGGGCGAGGACACGGTCCTCGTGGGCAAAAACGCCGGCCGCGATCAGCTGCGCGTCGTCGACAACGGCAGCGGCGCGCTCCTCCAACAGGACGACGGCGCGGGCGACCACACCACCCTCGCCAACTTCGCGGGCGGCGCCGGGCTCAGCCTCGACGAGCTGATCGGCCCGGCCGACAGCCTGGTTTGACGGCGGCGTCGCCGCGCGACGTCGCCTCGACGCCTTGCCCCGTGGCGAGCGCCCGTCTCCGCAAGGGGCGGGCGCCCCCGCTCGCAGAGGCGCGGCCGGCGGTCAAAAGGTGGCGGCGACGATGTCGGGCACGATCCCGCAGCGGGCGACGTAGGGGCGGACGTCGCGGTCGCGGAACAGCCCGTGGTCGGTCACCAGGATCGTGGCCAAGCCGGCGGCGCGCGCACCCAGGACGTCGGTGTGCAGGGTGTCGCCGACCATCGCGATCCGCGTCGGCGCAAGGTCGAGCCCGAGCCGCGCGCGCGCCGCCGCGAAGGCGTTGGCGTAGGGCTTGCCGTAGAAGTCGGGCACCAGGCCGAGCGCGTCCGCCAGCAGATGGGCGTAGTGGCCCGGCTCGAGCGAGAAGCCGTCCTCGCGCGGCGCGACGATGTCGGGGTTCGCCACCACCAGCGGCCGCGGCCGGCGCGCGAGCGCGTCGGCGAGCCGCGCCTGGTGGTCCCGCGTCCAGCCGGCGCTCGACAGCAGCACGAAACCGTCGGCGCGCGCGAACAGGCTCGCGTCGGCGAGGAGATCGCGCACCGGCACGCCGAGATCGCCGAAATCCGGCGCCGGGCCACAGGCCGCCGCCCAGAGGAGCCCCGCGCGCTCGCGGAGCGCGGCGGCGGCGAGGTCGCGGCTGGCCACCACCTCTCTGGGCGCGAAGTCGAAACCGAGCCGGTGGTACTTCGCCGACGCCGCGGCGCGCGCCCGGGTGGCGCCGTTGGTGAGCACGATCAGGCGCTTGCCCGCTTCACGCAGGCGCGCGATCCGCGCCACCGCGCCGGGCACCGCGGTGGCGCCGACGTTCAGCACCCCGAAGGCGTCGAGCACGAAGGCGTCGAAACGCTCCGCCACCGCCGCGACGTCGCCGACTTGCTCGCTCGCCGTCGGGAAGCTCGCAGCGACGAGGCGGTGGCGGACCTCTTCGTAGCGCTCGAACGCCCAGTCGGCGTCGACGACGACCGGCGCGCCGGTGCAACGCTGCATGTCGCTTTCACCTCGAAGGTCTGGCGGGCAAGGTTCGGCGCCGCGGACGACGGCGCCACCACGGGAGCGGTTGGGGACGGTGCTCACCGCTACCCTCCCCGGCGCTACGCACCCCGTGGCGAGCGCGGCAAGGCGGCTCTTCACCGTCCCTCGGCGGAGGCGCAGCCGCAGCGTGCCGGCGCCGGTGCGCAGGCGCGCCACGCTGGTCGCGCCGGCACGGCCGACGACCTCGAGCCGGCCGTCGGCGCGGATCTCGCACGCCAGGCTCGGCCCCGGGAAGGTCGGCCGCGTCGAGATCTCCTCGCTTCGAGCCGTGCCGCTCCTCCGCCCGCGATCGACGCCGCCCTCGAGACGAAAACGCCGCCGGCACGGCGACGTCGCTCACAGTTCGTGGGGCTCGCGCCCCTTCGGCGTGCGCCAAGCCAGGAGCCGACCGCTCGCGGCCTCGAGGTCGGTCCAGTCGGCGGTGTCGAAGGCGAGCGCCAGCACCGCCGCGGTCGGGAACTTGGCGGCGACGGCGCCGCCCACCGCCGGATCGCTGCGGTGGGCGAGCTCGGCGGCGAGCTCCTGCAAGCCGGGGTTGTGGCCGACCACCATTACCGTGGTGATCCGCGTCGGCGTCTCCTTCACCCGCGCCAGGATCGTGCGTGCCGAGGCGAGGTAGAGGGCGGGATCGTAGACCACCACCGGCGGGATCTCGACGGTGGGCTGCAGCCGGGTCCAGGTCTGGCGCGTGCGCTTGGCGGGCGAGCACAAGACCCATTCGGGCCACAGGTCGCGCTCGGCCAAAAAGCGACCGATCTCCGGCGCGGCGTCCTCGCCGCGCGGCGCGAGCGGGCGGTCGACGTCGCGGGCGGCGTTCGACTGCCAGCTGGATTTGGCGTGGCGCAAAAGGACGAGGCGGCGGGGGAGCCGGGTCTCGATCATCGACGGGATCCGAAACTTGGCAGCGGTCGAGCGATCATCCTACCATGCGGCCGTCGCCGTGGACGGGATGTCGCGGGCGAGACATGCAGCGGCACGGCGCGAGGAGCAAGACCACCATGGATCGAGCCCGCACGGCGGCCGTCGAGACGGAGGCGGTGCCGGCAACGCCCGCGACCCCGAGCGAGCGCTACATCAATCGCGAGCTGTCCTGGCTCGACTTCAACGACCGCGTCCTCGAGGAGGCGGCCAACGCCGAGCATCCGCTGCTCGAACGGCTGCGCTTTCTCTCCATCTCGGCGACCAATCTCGACGAGTTCCAGATGGTGCGCGTCGCCGGCCTCAAGGATCTGGTCAAGAACGGCGTCAACGTCACCAGCATCGACGGCCGCACCCCGACCCAGCAGCTCGACGCCATCAAGAGCCATCTCGCCGACATCCTGCGCCGCCAGGAGGTGTGTTGGGACCAGCTGCGGGTGCAGCTGGCCGAGGCCGGCGTCGAGGCCATCGGCTCGGCCGATTTGGACGACACCGATCGGATCTGGATCGAACGCTATTTCGAGGACGAGATCTACCCGGTGCTGTCGCCGATCGCGGTCGACCCGGCGCATCCCTTTCCCTTCGTCGGCAACCAGGGCTTCGGGTTGGTGGTCGAGTTCCGCAGCGACAAGGAGGTTCAGGCCGGGCTCATCCTGGTGCCGGCGATGCTGGAGCGGATGATCCGACTGCCGGGCGAGCCGATCCGCTTCATCGCCATCGAGAAGGTCATCGAGCGCTTCATCGACCGGCTCTTTCCGGGCTTCGAGGTGGAGAGCTTCGGACATTTTCGGGTGATCCGCGACAGCGACATCGAGATCGAAGAGGAGGCCGAGGACCTGATGCGGGTGTTCGAGCTGGCCCTGCAGCGACGCCGGCGCGGCGAGGTCATCCACCTCGAGGTCGACGCCGACATGCCGGGCGAGCTCCAGAGCTTTCTCGCCGCCGAACTCGGCTGCGAGCCCGGCGATCTGGTGCCGCTGCGGTTGCCCTTGGGGCTCGGCGACGTCAATCAGATGATCGTCAAGGACCGACCCGACCTCCTCTTCAAGCCGTTCACACCGAGGTTTCCCGAGCGCATTCGCGACTTCGGCAGCGACTGCTTCGCCGCGATCCGCGCCAAGGATTTCGTGGTCCACCACCCGTACGAATCCTTCGACGTCGTGGTGCAGTACCTGCAGCAGGCGGCGGCCGACCCCAACGTGGTGGCGATCAAAGGCACGCTCTATCGCACCAGCGAGAACAGCCCGATCGTCGCCGCCATGTGCGAGGCCGCCGAAGCCGGCAAGTCGGTCACCGCGCTGGTCGAGCTCAAGGCCCGCTTCGACGAGGAGAAGAACATCCGCTGGGCCCGCGACCTCGAGCGCTCCGGCGTCCAGGTCGTCTACGGCTTCATCCAGCTCAAGACCCACGCCAAGGTGACCATGGTCGTGCGGCGCGAGGAGGGGCGCCTCAAGAGCTATGTGCATTTCGGCACCGGCAACTATCACCCGGTGACCGCCAAGATCTACACCGATCTCTCCTTTTTCACCTGTGACCCGGTGCTGGGGGCGGACGCCGCGCGCATCTTCAACTACATGACCGGCTACGCCGAGCCGCGCGAGCTCACCAAGGTGCTGCTGGCGCCGCTCTACATGCGCGAGCAACTCCTGGCGCTGATCGAGGCCGAGGTGGAGCACGCCCGCGCCGGCCGCAAAGGGCAGATCTGGGCCAAGATGAACAGCCTCGTCGACAAGGGGATCATCGACGCCCTCTACGCCGCCGCGGCCGCGGGCGTCGAGATCGACCTGGTCGTGCGCGGCATCTGCTGCCTCAGGCCGGGGGTGCCGGGGCTGTCGGCGACCATCCGGGTCAAGAGCGTGGTGGGACGCTTCCTCGAGCACAGCCGCATCTACTGCTTCGGCGACGGCCACGGCCTGCCCGCGCGCGCCGCAAAGGTGTATATCGGCTCGGCGGACTGGATGCCGCGCAACATCGACCGGCGGGTCGAGACCCTGATCCCGCTGGAAAACCCCACCGTCCACGAGCAGGTGCTCGATCAGATCATGGTGGCGAACCTCAACGACAACACGCAGAGCTGGGAGCTCGAGGGCACCAGCGGCGCGTACCGCCGGCTCGCGCCACCCGAAGCCGCCGCCGCCTTCAACCTGCACGCCTACTTCATGACCAATCCCAGCCTGTCGGGGCGCGGCACCGCGCTCCACAAGCGCCGCCCCCAGCGCGTCCTGCGCGGCGGCGGCGCCTAGGCGCGAAGGACGAGGGAGTTCGCGTTCCGTGCAGTTCAGCGAGCAGCACCGGGTCGACCCGCGTCAGGTCGGTCTGGTCGACATCGGCTCCAATTCGGTGCGCTTCGTCGTCTACGACGCCGTCGCCCGGGCGCCGATGCTCAAGTTCAACGAGAAGGCCATGTGCGGGCTCGGCCGTGGCCTCAAGGTCGACGGCAATCTCGGCGAGGCCGAGATGGCGGCGACGATGAAGGCACTCACCCGCTATTTCGGGCTGGCGCGCGCGATGGGCCTCGAAGCCCTCGACGTCTTCGCCACCGAGGCGGTGCGCGCCGCCGCCAACGGCCCCGCCTTCGTCGCCGAGATCGGGGAACGCTTCGGCGTCAAGGTCGCGGTGCTCGCGGGCGAGGCCGAGGGTCGCTACGCCGGCCTCGGCGTCATCAGCCACTTCCCCGAGGCGCGCGGCGTCGCCGGCGATCTTGGCGGCGCCAGCCTCGAGCTCTGCGAGCTGCATCCGCGCCCCGGTGGCGACGGCGAGGCCAGCCGCGCCGTCACCTTTCCCTTCGGCCCCCTGCGCAAGCCCGAGAAGCTCACCCGCAAGGGCGAGCTCGGCGCCATCGAGCGGCCCATCCGCGAGGCCTTTCCCGACGGTGCCGCGGGCGGCGATTTCTACGCCGTCGGCGGGGCCTGGCGGGCCTTCGCCAAGCTGGCGATGGTGCGGCAGGGCCACGGCTTTCGCATCGTCGAGGGCTTCACGCTCGACGCCGCCACCGCGCGGGAGATCGCCCAGGACGTCGCGGCGCGCGGCGAGCTCACCGCCGCCGAGCGCGCCCATGTCAGCAAGCGCCGCCAGGACACCCTGCCCTCGGCGGCCCTCGTGCTCGCCGCCACCCTCCGCGCCCTGACGCCGGCACGCATCGTCTTCAGCGCCGGCGGCGTCCGCGAGGGCCGCCTCTTCGCCCGGCTCGACGCCGCCGAGCGCCGGCGCGATCCGCTGATCGAGGCGGCGCGCCGCTACGGCGGGGTCGAGAGCCGCTTCGGCCGCGTCGGCACCGAGCTGGTCACCTGGACCACGCCGCTGTTCCTCGACGAGACGGCCGCCGAGAAGCGCCTGCGGGTCGCCGCCTGCCATCTCTCCGACGTCGCCTGGTCGACGCACCCCGACTACCGCGACGTCTACGCCCTCGACCGGGTGCTGCACCTGCCGCTGCCCGGCCTCGACCACCAGGCCCGGGGCTGGCTCGGTCTCGCCGTCTACGGCCGCTACCGCGGCGACCTCGCCACGCCGCAGGCGCGCGAGGCCCAAGCGCTCGCCGGCGACGGCGCGGCGCGGGCGCGGGTCCTCGGCCAGGCGCTGCAGCTGGCCTATCGCCTCTGCGGCGCCACCGCGCATCTGATCGCCGCCAGCCGGCTCGAACGCGAGGCCGACCGGCTGGTGCTGGTGCTGCCCGACGACGGCTCGCTGCCGCTCGGCGATTCGGTCGAACGCCGCCTCGCCATGCTCGCCAAGGCGCTCGGCGTCGCGAGCTCCGAGATCCGATACGCCGACACCAACGGCAACGGTGGACAGCAGCCCGCGCTTCGCGCTAGCTGACACCGGCGCCCGGGTGGCGGAACGGTAGACGCAGTGGACTCAAAATCCACCGCCGGCAACGGCGTGCGAGTTCGAATCTCGCCCCGGGCACCA
>CAZCVH010000119.1:0-6290 GCA_964502115.1 uncultured Geminicoccaceae bacterium | reverse complement strand
GCTCGCCGCGCGCGGCGGTGTCGTCGCCCGCGGCGAGCGGCGCCTGGCGGTCGACCGCGTAGCCGAGCGCGCGCACCCGTGCCTCGATCTCCGCCGGCGCGGTGCGGGCGGGATCGAGCGTCAGCGACAACGTCGCGCTCATCAGCGACAGCTCGACCTCGGCGACGCCGGGCAGGGCCTCGACCGCGCCGCGCACCTTGCCGACGCAGACCGGGCAATCCATCCCGCCGATCGACCAGCGCGCCACGCGCGCCTCTGCGGCCGTGCCGTCCATCGCTCGCCTCCTCGGCTCACCGCGTCCGGGGCTCACCGCCTCTGTTCATCGCGCTCGACAGCGCTTAATTGCTGTAGCGACTAGAGCTTCAAGGGGGAGGTTCGATGCGCTCGATCGGCCGGCTGGCGCGGGAGACGGGCGTCAAGGTCCCGACGATCCGCTATTACGAACGCATCGGGCTGTTGGCCGAGGCCGAGCGCAGCGCCGGCAACCAGCGGCGCTACGACGCCGCCGCGGTGCGCCGCCTCGCCTTCGTCCGCCACGCCCGCGAGCTCGGCTTTCCGCTCGACGCCGTGCGCGACCTCTTGCGCCTGGCGGACGAGCCGGAGCGGTCCTGCGACGCCGTCGACGCGATCGCGCGCCGCCAGCTGGTCCATATCCGCCGCCGCATCGCCCGCCTCGAGGCGCTCGAGGGCGAGCTCGCGCGCATGCTGGCGCGGTGCGAGGGCGAGCGCATCGCCGACTGCCGCGTCATCGAAGTGCTCGACGACCCGGCGCCGCGCGGCGGCACGCCCGATGCGGAGGACGAGGCGGCGAGCCCGACGTCGTGACGCCGCGTCTCAGGCGGTCGCGCGGCGCCAGGGCTCGGTGAGCTCGCGGGCGAGGTCGCGGCCCTTGTTGGTGAGGTGAAGCGTGCTTCCTTCGCGCAGGACCACACCTTCGGCGAGCCCCCGCCGCAGGACGGCGGCGGCCTGGCGCGGCGACCAGCGCAGGTGCTGCTCGAGCGCGGAGACGATGTTCTCCTCGTCCCGGACGCGGCTGTGCTCGTGGTCGTGGAGGTGGACGACCAGGGCGCGCAGCTCGTCGCCGTGGCGCTGCCGCCACGCCCGCAGGCTCTGGGCGAGCAGGCCGTAGCGCGGGCCGAACACGAAGGCGAGGCCGAGGCAAAGGCCGGTCACGACCGCCATCATGCCGCCGATCGAGACGTCGGCGCGGACCGCGAGGGCGTAGCCCGCGACGCTGGAGACGACGGCGACGAGCACGCTCAGCGCGAGCATCACCGCCAGCCGGTCGGTCACGAGATAGGCCGCGGACGGCGGGATGATGACGAAAGCGATGAAGAGTACCGCGCCGACGGCGTCGAACGCCGCCACCGCGGTGACGCTGGTCAGCGCCAACAGCGCGTAGAACAGGAGCGTCGGCGCGAAGCCCAGCGCCCGGGCGAGCTCCGGATCGAAGGTCGAGAGCTTGAGCTCTTTGAAGAAGACGCCGACGAAGAGGGCGTTCACCAGCGTCACCACGCTCATCCAGACGACGGCCACGGGCACGTCGAGACCGCCGAGCGCCATCGTGTCGAGCCAGACGAAGCCGATCTCGCCCAACAGCACGGTGTGGGTGTCGACGTGGACGTCGCGGGCGTAGAGGTTCAAGAGCAGCACGCCGGCGGCGAACAGCACCGGAAAGACCAGCCCGATCGCGGCGTCGTTCTTGACCTTGCGCGAGTTCACCAAAAGCTCGGTCAAGAAGACCGTGAAGAGGCCGGTGAGGGCGGCGCCGACGATCTGCACCGGGCCGCTCTGCTGACGGGTCAAGAGCCAGACGACGACGATGCCGAAGACGATGGAGTGGCTGATCGCGTCCGACAGCATGGCGTTGCGGCGCAGCACCAAAAAGGTGCCGACGAGCGAAGCGGCGACGCCCACCAGCGCGCCGGTGAGGATGATCATCGCCGCGGGGTCGGAGACGAACGCCGCGAGCATCAGGCCTCCATCGCGCCGAGTTGCACCAGCGTGCGACGGGCCTCCTCGCGGCCGGCCGCGGTGAGCTCCCAGTGCGGCCCCTCCTCGGGCATGTGCCGCACCCGCTGGACCAGGCCGCGGCGCTCGAGCCGGGCGAGCGCGGCGCGGGTGTCGAGGCCGTAGAAGGTGTTCAGCGTGCCGCGCTCGGCCGGGTAGTGCGGGTCGCGGTGCTCGGCGCTCAGCTCGTAGAGCGTGGTGAGCACCTGGCGGCCGCGCAGCCCGCGCCGGGCGCGCCACCGCGCCAGCTGCTCCCACAACAGACCACGGCCCGGCGCCATCAGGATCGAGACCGCCACCAGCGCCGAGGCCACCAGCACGATCACGGGACCGGTGGCGAGGTTGGCGCCGATCGCGCTGATCAGCGCACCGCTTATGCCGGCGACGACGCCGACGCCCGCCGCCGCCACCACCATGTGCTCCAGCTTCGTCACCCATTGCCGCGCCGCGACGGCCGGGGCGATGACCATCGAGGCCATCAGCACCACACCCACCATCTGCAGTCCGATGACCACGGCGAAGGCGATCATCGTCGTCAGCGCGATGTCCAACAGCCTCACCGGCAGACCCGACGCCCCGGCGTAGAGCGGATCGAAGGTGACCAGCTTGAACTCCTTCCAGAACGCCGCCACCAGCGCGAGCGCGGCCGCCATGATGCCGCCCATGATCCAAAGGTCGCTTCTGAGGGTCGCGGCGGCCTGGCCGAACAGAAAGCTGTCGAGCCCGGCCTGGGCGGCGTCGCCGGTGTTCTGGATGTAGGTCAACAGCACCACGCCCACGGCGAAGGAGAAGCCGAGCGCGGTGCCGAGCCCGGCGTCGGTCTTGAGCCGCGAGCGGCGGGTCAACAGCAGCATCAACAGCGCGGCGAGGACCGCCGTGACCAGCGCGCCGGCGAGGATGAAGCCGAACTCGCGCCCGCCGGCGACGAGGAAGCCGAGACAGACACCGGGCAGCGCGGCGTGGGCGAGGGTGTCGCCCAACAGGCTCTGCTGGCGCAGCACCGCGAAGCTGCCGAGCACGCCGCTGGTCACGCCCAGAAAGATCGCGCCGACGACGACGTTTTGGACGGTGTGATCGCCGAGCAGGGTGAGCAGCGCGTCCATCAACGCGCGCCGAGGGCGTCGTCGTCGAAGGCGGGACGCTCGATCAGCGCGATCTGGCCGCCGTAGGCGCGGCGCAGGTTGGCCGCGGTGTAGGCCCGATCGACCGGGCCCTGGGCGATCACCCGCACGTTCAAGACGATCAGCCAGTCGAAATAGTCGCGCACCGTCTGCAGGTCGTGGTGGACGACCACGACGGTGCGGCCGGCGTCGCGCAGCTCCTTCAAGAGCTGGACGATGGCGCGCTCGGTGGGGGCGTCGACGCCGGCCATCGGCTCGTCGAGGACGTAGAGGCGGGCGTCTTGGACGAGGGCGCGGGCGAGGAAGACGCGCTGCTGCTGGCCGCCCGAGAGCTGGCTGATCTGGCGCCGGGCGAGGTCGGCGACGCCGACGCGGTCGAGCGCCTCGAGCGCCATCTCGCGCTCGCGCCGGCCGGGCCGGCGGAACCAGCCGAGATGGCCGTAGCGTCCCATCTGGACGACGTCGAGCACGGTGGTGGGAAAGTCCCAGTCCACCGCCGAGCGCTGCGGGACGTAGCCGACCTCGCGCCGCCTCGCGGCGTAGGGTGCGCCGAACAGGCGGACATGGCCGGCGGTCGGCCGCACCAGGCCGAGCACCGCCTTCACCAAGGTGCTCTTGCCGGCGCCGTTGGGCCCGACGATCGCCGCCATCACCCCGGGCGGGAGGTCGACGTCGACGTCCCACAGCACGGGCTTGCCCTGATAGCTCACCGTCAGATCCTCGACGTGGAGCGCGAGGTCGGGCTCGTGCAACGGCGCGGTGGTCATGGCGCCTCCGCTGGTGACGCCGCCGCGGCGGCGACGTCGCTGGATGGGATCCGGGCTACGGACGTTCGAGGTCGATCCCCCAGCGTTCGGCCCAGGCGGCGAGCGCACCGGGCCAGGGCGCCGGCTCGCCCCCGAGCGCCGACACGATCGTCACCGTGTTGGAACGCAGCATCCCGATATAGGTGCCCGCGGCCGTGCCGGGCGCCCCCATGGCGTCGGAGTAGAGCTCGCCGCCGACCTCGACCGCGTGGCCGCGGTCGGCGGCGGCGTCGACGACGGCGCGGATGGTACGGGGGTTGACGGTGGTCTCGACGAACACCGCCGGCACGCCGAGCTCGACCACCAGCTCGACGATGTTGCGGAGGTCCTTGATGCCGGCCTCGGCCTCGGTGCTGATGCCCTGGATGCCGCGGACGTCGAGGCCGTAGGCCCGGCCGTAATAGGCGAAGGCGTCGTGGGCCGTCACCAGCACCCGCTGCGCCTCGGGGATGCTGGCGACGCTGGCGTCGATCCAGCCGTCGAGCGCCTCCAGCGACGCCGCGTAGTCGTCGGCGCCGGCGCGCATCTGCGCGGTGCAGTCGGGCGCCACCTCGCCCAGGGTGGCGGCGATCGTCGGCGCGATCCGCGCCCACAGCGAGGCGTCCATCCACAGATGCGGATCGATGCCGTAGATGTCCTGCACGGTGATGAGATCGTCCGGCGCGATCGAAGCGGGCCCGACCGCGACCGTCGGTTTGTCCTCGCCCAGCCGCTCCAGCACCTCGCCGAGCTGCCCCTCGAGCGAGTAGCCGGCGTAGAGGATGGCGTCGGCGTCCCGCAACGAGCGGACGTCGCCGGCGCTCGCCCGGTAGAGATGCGGATCCACGCCCGGCCCCATCAGCGCCTCGACCTCGACGCACGCGCCCGCGACGTTGCGCGCCACGTCACCGATCATGCCGACCGTGGCCACCGCCGAGGGCGTCTGCGCCCGGGCGGGCGCGCCGAGCGCCAGCCCCACGGCCGCCACCGCCAACGCCGCCAACGCCGACGCCCGTCTCGCGTCGCGCATCGTCCCCACCCCTCTCGCCACCGCGAAAAAAACTTAGCCGTGTCTAACAATCGGCGTCCCGGCGGTCAAGCGCGACGCCCGAGCCCAGGCGCGCGTGCCGCGCCAACGCTCGTCGACGGCCGGCGGCGGGGCGGGGTCAGGCCGCCGCGTCTTCCCGCAGCGCCTTTGCCGCTTCGACCATGTGGGCGAGCGCGGCCTCGACCTCGGGCCAGCCGCGGGTCTTGAGCCCGCAGTCCGGGTTCACCCACAGCCGCTCGCGCGGCAGGACGTGGACCGCCTTTTCCAACAGCCGGCGCATCTCGTCGCTCGCCGGCACGCGCGGCGAGTGGATGTCCCACACCCCGGGGCCGATCTCGTTCGGGTATCGAAACTCGACGAAGCCGTCGAGCAGCTCCATCGCCGAGCGCGAGGTCTCGATCGAGATGACGTCGGCGTCCAGCGCCGCGATCGACGGCATGATGTCGTTGAACTCGGCGTAGCACATGTGGGTGTGGATCTGCGTGGCGTCGTCCACGCCCGTGGACGCGAGGCGGAAGCACTCGACCGCCCAGGCGAGATAGTCGTCGCGATCGGCGCGGCGCAGCGGCAGGCCCTCGCGCATCGCCGGCTCGTCGATCTGGATGAGCCGCACGCCCGCGGCCTCGAGGTCGGTCACCTCGTCGCGGATGGCGAGCGCGATCTGGCGGCAGGTGTCGCGCCGGGGGATGTCGTCGCGCACGAACGACCACTGCAGGATGGTCACCGGGCCGGTGAGCATCCCCTTCACCGGCTGGTCGGTGAGCGACTGGGCGTAGGCCGACCAGCGCACCGTCATCGGCTCGGGCCGCGCGACGTCGCCGAAGATCACCGGCGGCTTGACGTAGCGCGAGCCGAAGGACTGGACCCAGCCGTGGCGGGTGAAGGCGAAGCCGTCGAGCTGCTCGCCGAAATACTCCACCATGTCGTTGCGCTCGAACTCGCCGTGCACCAGCACGTCGAGGCCGAGCTCCTCCTGCAGGCGGACGGCGCGCTCGGTCTCGGCCTCGAGGAACCGCTCGTAAGCGCCGCGGTCGAGATCACCGCGGCGAAAGGCGGCGCGCTTTTGGCGCACCTCCTTGGTCTGCGGAAACGAGCCGATGGTGGTGGTCGGGAACTCGGGCAGATCGAGATGCGCGCGCTGCGCCGCCCGGCGCTCCGCGTAGGGGCCGGCGCGGCGAGCATCGCCGTGGCCGACCGCCGCCAAGCGCTCGGCCACGGCGGCGTTGTGGATGCGCGGCGAGCGGCGTCGGGACGCGACCGCGTCGCGGCTGGCAACCTGGCCACGCTGAAAAAAGGCTTGCGGATTTGCAGGCGCGGCCTTGTCAG
>CAZCVH010000118.1:0-6302 GCA_964502115.1 uncultured Geminicoccaceae bacterium | reverse complement strand
GCGGCCGCCGGCGGCATCACCGCGGCGTCGTCGTTGCCGGCATCTCGCAAGAGCGCCTGCTTCGCTTGAAAAGTGGACATCGCGCTGCCTCGCCGGGTTGGGTTTCGATCGCTGCGATATCTTCACGCTAAAAGTAAAAATTACCGTTAACAAGCATTATCGTAAGTGATACTTAGCGCTATTTAAGTGCTCTCGATATTGATTTGGAAAAAAAGCGCGATGACATTCAGCGGCATTTTAGCGGCCGGGCGCGGCGGGCGCGGCCGGGCGCGGCGGGCGACGAAAAAAGGGGCCCGGCCGCCGGGCCGGACCCCTTCCTTGGACCAAGGTCGAAGAAGTCAGTAGGCCATGGTGCGGCCGAACTCGGGATAGGCGTCGATGCCGAGCTCGCTCTGATCGATGCCGGCGTCCTCGTCTTCCTCGCGGATGCGGATGCCGACCACCGCGCGGAGAATGCTCCAGGCGATCAGGCTGGCGACGAAGGTGAAGACACCGTAGCCGACGATGCCGATCGCCTGGGTGGCGTAGCTCGCGCCGCCGTTGGTGAGCGGCACGACGATCGTGCCCCAGATGCCGCAGACCAGATGCGCCGGGATGGCGCCGACGACGTCGTCGATCCGCAGCTTGTCCAACAGCGGCACGGTGAGCACGACCAGCACACCGCCGACGGCACCGATCAGGATCGCGGCGAGCGGCAGCGGGGTCAACGGCTCGGCGGTGATCGAGACCAGGCCGCCGATGGCGCCGTTCAAGACCAGCGAGAGATCGATCTTCTGGTACATCACCAGGGAGGTGATCATCGCGGCGATGACGCCGCCGGCCGCCGCGAGGTTGGTGTTCATGAAGATGCGCGCGACCGAGTCGGCGTCGACGACGGAGCCGAGTGCGAGCTGCGAGGCACCGTTGAAGCCGAACCAGCCGAACCAGAGGATGAAGGTGCCGAGCGTCGCCAGCGGCAGGGACGAGCCCGGCATCGGGACCGCCTTGCCGTCCGGCGTGAACCGACCCTTGCGCGCGCCGAGGACGATCGCGCCGGCGAGCGCGGCCCAGCCGCCGACCGAATGGACGATGGTCGAGCCGGCGAAGTCGGAGAAGCCCATCTCGGCGAGCCAGCCGCCGCCCCAGCCCCAAGAGCCGGTGATCGGGTAGAAGATGCCGGTGAGCACCGCCACGAAGATCAAGAACGGCACCACCTTGATGCGCTCGGCGACGGTGCCCGAGACGATCGACGCGGCCGTCGCCACGAACACCATCTGGAAGAACCAGTCCGAGGCGGCCGAATAGCCGTCCGCGGCCGCCGCCGCTGCGGGGTCGTTGGCGCCCCAGGGCGTGAAGCTGCCGAGATAGCCGCCGTCGACCCCGACATACATCAGGTTGTAGCCGACCACCCAGTACATCAGGCCGGCGAGGGAATAGAGCGAGATGTTCTTCACGCACTGCACGCCCACGCTCTTCTTGCGGACCAGCCCGGCCTCGAGCATGGCGAAGCCGGCGGCCATCCACATCACCAAAAAGCCGCCGATCAAAAAGAGGAGCGTGTTCAAGACGAATTCCATGTCGGCGCGCAGGACGGCGACGTCGCCCTCCTGCGCCACCGCCGGTCCGGCCGCCACGGCGAGAGCCCCGACGGCGCCAGCGACCAGCCACGCGCGATTTTTGGATTGCATGTCGTTCTCCAGCTGTCGTCCCACCGGGCACCCGGCCACCAGACACCGGGACGTGCCCGCGCCCGTCGCCCGCCGAATTGCCGACGCGCTCGGCGCATCGCCAACGTTTCAGCAAGCCCTATGCCATGGCGCCGGCTGACGCGTTTTCGAGCAGCGAGCCCGGGATCTCGGGGACAGCGGCGGTGCAGCTGCACAATGTTTCGGCACGGCGCCCGACGGTTGGCGTCGCTTGCGACCTTTCGCGCGGTGACAGGCCGAAGGGGCCGGCGGCACACCTCCGTCATGACCGAGATCGCGCATTTCGACGTCGCCATCGTCGGCGGCGGCATGACCGGCTTGGCGCTCGCCTGCGCGCTGGGAACCGACGGCATCGAGACCGTCGTCGTCGATCGGATGCCGGCGGCGGCGCCGCCTTCGCCCAACGCCGATCCGCGGGTGACCGCGATCGCGCTGGGCTCGGCCCGCTTCCTCGACGCGGTGGGCGCCTTCGCGCCGATGCGCGCGGGCGGCCAGCCGATCCTCGACATCGAGGTGCGCGAGGCCCGCTCGCCCTTCGCGGTGCATTACGACCACGCCGCGGTCGGCGACGAGCCGATGGGCTGGATCGTCGAGAACGCGGTCATCCGCGCGGCGCTGCTCGCGCGCGTGCGCGAGCTCGCCGCCGTCGAGCTCCGCATGCCGGCGACCTACACCGACGTCGCCACCGACCGCGACGGCGTCACCGTCGAGCTCGCCGACGGCCGCCGCCTGCGCGCCGGCCTCTTGATCGCGGCCGACGGCAAGTTCTCGAAGCTGCGCGAGCGCGTCGGCATCCGAGCCGACTACAAGGACTACGGTCAGGACGGCATCGTCGCCACCCTCGCCCACGAGCGCCCGCACGACGGCCTCGCCAGCGAGCACTTCTTCCCCGACGGTCCGTTCGCGGTGCTGCCGATGCCGGGCGAGCGCTCGTCGATCGTCTGGGCGCTGGAGCGTGCGCTCGCCGCCGAGGTGGCGGAGCTGCCGGCGGAGGCCTTCGTCGCCGAAGTCGCCGACCGCGTCGGCGCCCGCCTCGGCGACATCGAGCTGGCGAGCCCGGTGCGGACCTTTCCGCTCGTGCTCGCGACGGTCGACCGCTTCACCGCCACCCGGGCCGCGCTGGTCGGCGACGCCGCCCACGGCATCCACCCCATCGCCGGCCAGGGCTGGAACCTGGCGTTGCGCGACGTCGCCGCCTTGGCCGAGATCACCGCCGACCGCGCCGCGCTCGGCCTCGATCTCGGCGCGCCCGACGCGCTCGCGGCCTACGAGCGCTGGCGCGGCGTCGACACCACCGCTTTGATCGCGATCACCGACGGCATCAACCGCCTCTTCGCCAACGACGTCACGCCCGTGCGGCTGGCCCGCAATCTCGGCTTCGCGGCCGTCGACCGTCTGCCCTTCGCCAAGCGGCTGTTCATGCGCCACGCCATGGGCACCCTCGGCGACCTGCCGCGCCGGATGCGCCCCGCGGCGGCGTGAACCGCGCCGGTGCGCTCAGTTCAACAGGATGTCGCCGCCGTCGATGGCGTCGTCGCCGGTGCCTTCGAGCCGCGGTTTGGGCACGCCGCGGCGGGCGGCGCGCTCGCCGAGCCGTTGCAGGTGGCGCAGCGAGGCCAGATGCAGATAGAGCGCCTCGAGCCCGTCGGAGGCGAAGAGCTCGGCCACCGTCTCCGCCGGCAGCGCCTTGAGCCGCTCGCGATCGACCGTGCGGAAGCCGCCCACCTGCAGCGTGCCGCCGTCGCCCATGCGGATCTGGGCCTGCACCCGTCGCAACAGGTCCAACGCCTGCACCCGCTTGGCGAAGGCCCGCGAGCGCTGCAGCGCCACCTGATAACGCTGCATGAAGTCGAGCACGTTGCCGAGATAGCTCGTCCGTTCGCCCGCGCTGTCGAACAACCGTTCGCCGCGACCCTCGCGGTTCAACAAATCGGAGGCCTCGTCGACGCACAAGGTGAGGCGCTCGGGATCGTTTTGCTGGGCGAACACGAACGGATAACGCCGGACGAAGGCGGGGATGTAGCCGGCGTCCCAGCGGCCGTCGTCGTCGACGAAGAGGTTGTCGCCGTCGCGCACGCCCAAGATCGCGGCGAGCCCGACCTCGTCGCCCTCGCCGACGAACACGACGGCGTACTCGCCGGCCGCGGCGGCCAACTCCGCGGTCGTCAGCGGCACGATGCCGGCGCCGCGGGCGAAGCCGTAGTCGCGACGCGGGTTCACCGCGACGTCGCGATGGCGTTCGGCGGTGACCGGAACGGCGCGCTCGTAGAACAGCAGTTGTGGTGCCATCGCTCGGGTTTCCGTCCTTTGCCGACAGGTTCGCCTCGGCAATACCCGGGTGACGCCTACGGCGTCCACCATGGCCGCCACGGTGACGACGGCTCTTAACCCGGCGCTGCGCGCGCCGTATGATGATCCAACGCTCGAAGCCCGCTCGCACGAGAAGGACGTCCATGATCCACACGCCCCAAGCGCGGTTGCGGCGCGGCGTGCGTCGTTCACGCCTGCTGTTGGCCTTTTTGGGCTTCATGAGCTTGCTGGTCGCGATGCTGATGCTGACCGGGCCGTTGTACATGCTGCAGCTGTACGATCGGGTGCTGGTGTCCGGCAGCATCGACACGCTGATCCTGTTGACCGTCCTCGCCGGCGCCGCCTTCGTCACCTACGGCGTGCTGGAGGCGACGCGGATGCAGGCGGCGCGGCGCTTCGGGCTGTGGCTCGAGAACGACCTCGCCGACCCGGCGCTGCAGGCGGCGGCGCGTCACCCGGAACCGGCGCGGCCGCACGAGGATCTCGGCCGCGTCCGCGACGGCTTTCAAACGCCGGCGCTGTTCGGCTTTCTCGACCTCCCGTTCTCGCTTTTGTTCCTCGCCGCGATGGCGATCCTGCACCCCTGGCTCGGGATCTACGGCACCGCGGCGATGGCGGTGTTGATCGTCGTCACGCTGTTCAACGCCTGGCGCACCGCCAGGGGTCAGCAGGCCACCAGCAAACCGCGCCAGCAGCTCGCCCAGCGCGCCCAGAGCTTCCTTCAGGGCAAGCGCATGCTGCGGGCGATGGGGTTGGAGACCGGGCTTTTGGCGCGGCTGTCGCGCGATCGCCGGGCCGCCACCGGCCTCTTCGCCGACACCTTGGACGAGAGCGCGCGGCTGACCGGCCTGGCGCGCTTTCTGCGCTACGCGCTGCAGTCGGGGGTGCTCGGCCTCGGCGCCTATCTGGTGCTCCAGGGCGAACTCGGCCCCGGCGCGATGATCGCCGGCTCGATCCTTCTGGGCCGCTGCCTGGCGCCGGCCGATCAGGCCATCAGCGGCATGCACGTGCTGATCGAGGCGCGGCGGTCCTGGGCGCGGGTGCGCGCGCTGTTGGAGCGCGGCGAGGACGAGGTCCCGCGCGACCGTCTGCCCGAGCCCGCGGTCGAGCTCGTCGCCAAGAAGGCCTCGGTGCTGTTGGGCCCGAACCAGGTCATCCTGCGCGACGCCCAGGCGCGCTTCGAGGGCGGCGAGCTGGTCGCGATCATCGGCCCCTCGGGCGCCGGCAAGACCACCCTTCTCGACATTCTCGCCGGGGTGCGCCGCCCGCAGGTGGGCGAGGTCAGCCTCGGCGGCGCGGCGCTCGACCTCTATCCCACCGAGCAGATCGGCGACCTCGTGGGCTATCTGCCCCAGCACCTGGCGCTGTTTCCCGGCACCATCGCCGAGAACATCGCGCGGCTGGCGGTCGATCCCGACCGCGACGCCGTCTTCCGCGCCGCCGAGGCCGCCGGCGCCACGGCGATGATCAAGCAGCTCAAGGACGGCTTCGAGACCGTGCTGGAGGGTGACGGCGTGCCGCTCTCGGGCGGCCAGCGCCAGCAGGTGGCGCTCGCCCGCGCGGTCTACGGCGAGCCGCCGCTGTTGATCCTCGACGAGCCCTACGCCCATCTCGACGGCGCCGGCACCCGCGCGCTGGAGGGCCTGTTGAAGCAGCGCCGCGAGGACGGCCGCTTGACCATCATGGCGGTGCACGACCTGCGCCTGGCCCAGCTGGCGTCGCGCATCCTGGTGCTGCGCGGCGGCCAGATCACCGCCGACGGGCCCGCCGACGAGATCATCAACCGCTTGCGGCAACCCACGAGACTGGCGGCCACGGCATGACCACCTTCTGGCAATTCCTGCGCCGGCCGCTGCTGGTGGCGCTGCTGGCCGGCGCGGCCTTCTTCGGCGGGCTGGCCTATTTCTCGTTCGAGCATCCGCTCGCCTCGGGTGCGGTCGCCTCGGGCGAACTGGTGCATCTCTCCAAACGTCTGCCGATCGGGCACGCCAACGGCGGCCGCGTGGTCGACGTCTCGGTGCGCGACGGCGACGAGGTCCGGGCCGGCGACGACCTCCTCCAGCTCGAGGACCCCGAACTCCAGCGCCAGCTCGCGGTGCTGCGCCAGCGGCGGGCCGAGTTCGCCGTCACGGTCGCGCGTTTCGACGCGCTGATCGAAGAGCGCGACACGCTCGCGCTCGACATCGACGCCCCCGCCAGGCTCATCGAGCGCCACCAGAGCCTGCTCGGGCGCGAGATCGACGCCCAAGAGCGCCGCCTCGATCTCCTCGACGAGCGCATCGCGCTCAAGCGCGCGGAGATCGAGGG
>CAZCVH010000117.1:0-6311 GCA_964502115.1 uncultured Geminicoccaceae bacterium | reverse complement strand
GACCCTCTACGCCCCGATCACCGCCCGCTCAGCCGCAACGCCGCGACCGCGGCGCGGCCGGGCGCGGTGATCGGGGCGTAGAGGGTCGCCGCCTCAGCGCTTGTCGTCGCCGTCATCGCCGCGGCCGCCCTCGGTCGCCTTCGGCGCCATGCCGGCGGCGGTGTTGAGCATCTGCACCCACAGCGACTGCCACTGCTCCATCCCCTTGACGCCGAAGGGCATCCACTGATCGATCAGGGTCTGGGGATCGCTCTGGCGCAGATACTCGGCCATGCGCGTCTCCATCTCGGTGAGGAGGCGCTCCTGCAGCGGTCGCACCTCCGGCAGGCCGAGGAACTGCCGCGCCTCCTCGGGCGTACAGTCGATCTCGATGGTCACTTTCATCGCCACCGTTTCTCCTCCGATCGGGTGCCTGATGCCGAACCGTCTCGCCGACGCGACCAGCCCATACCTGTTGCAGCATCGCGACAACCCCGTCGACTGGCGCGAATGGGGCGAGGTGGCCTTCGCCGAGGCCAAAGCGCGCGACGTCCCGGTGCTCTTGTCGGTGGGCTACGCCGCCTGCCATTGGTGCCACGTCATGGCCCACGAGAGCTTCGAGGACGCCGACCTCGCCGCCCGGATGAACCGCGACTTCGTCAACGTGAAGGTCGATCGCGAGGAGCGTCCCGACGTCGATCAGGTCTACCAGCACGCCCTCGCCGCACTCGGCCAGCACGGCGGCTGGCCGCTCACCATGTTCCTCACCCCGGACGGCGAGCCCTTCTGGGGCGGCACCTACTTCCCGCGCGAGGAGCGCCACGGCATGGCCGCCTTCGCGCGCGTGCTCGACACCATCGCGCGGCTGTGGGCGGACGAGCGCGCTCAGATCCTCTCCAACCGCGACGCCCTCGAGGGCGCGCTCGACCGTCTGGTCGCGGTCGCCGAGCCGCGCGATCTTCCCGACGATCTCGCCGACCGCGCCGCGCTCGGCCTGATGCGCGCTTTCGATGCCGACAACGGCGGCGTCGGCGACGCCCCCAAATTCCCGCAGCCGACGCTGCTCGAGCTGTGGTGGCGGCGCGGGCTCACCCGCGACCTCGCCGAGCCCCGCGACGCCGCGCTCTTCACCCTGGAGCGCATGGCCCGCGGCGGCATCCACGACCATGTCGGCGGCGGCTTCGCCCGCTACGCCACCGACGCCGAATGGCGCGTGCCCCATTTCGAGAAGATGCTCTACGACAACGCGCTCTTGTTGGAGCTCTACGCCGAGGCGGCGGCGCGCACCGGCCGCGCCGTCTTTCGCCGCGCCGCCGCGGGCATCGTCGCCTGGCTCGAGCGCGAGATGATCGTCGCCGGCGCCTTCGCCGCCAGCCTGGACGCCGACAGCGAGGGCGTCGAGGGCCGCTTCTACGTCTGGTCGCGCGCCGAGCTCGATCGGCTGTTCGGGGCCGAGGCCGACGCCGTCGCCGCCACCTTCGACGTCCGCACCGAGGGCAACTGGGAGGGCACGAACGTCCTCAACCGGCTCGGCGACGCCGCCCTCGACGACCCCGACCACGAGGCCCGCGTCGCCGACTGGTGCGCGCGGCTGCTCACGGCGCGCGCCGCGCGGGTGCGACCGCAGCGCGACGACAAGGTGCTGACGGACTGGAACGGCATGGCCATCGCCGCCCTCGCCCGCGCCGGCCAGTGGCTGGAGCGGCCGGACTGGGTACGGCTGGCGGCCGACGCCTTCGACGCCGTGGTCGCCAAGCTCGCCGACGGCGACGGCTTGGTCCACACTTGGCGCGACGGCCGCCGGCTCGAGCTCGGCTTTCTCGACGACCACGTCCATATGGCGCGCGCCGCTCTGGCGCTGCACCTCGCCACCGGCGCGACGGCCTACCGTGGCCGCGCCGAGGACTGGCTCGCCGCCGCCACCCGGCGCTTTCGCGACGACGAGGGCTGCTGGCGGCCGGGGCCGGACGAGGGCCTGTTGCCGGTGCGCAGCCGCTGGGCGCAGGACGGCCCGATACCGAGCCCGCTCGGCGCCCTCGCCGCCCTCAGCGCCCAGCTCTACCACGTCGGCGGCGAGACCGCGCACGGCCGCCGCGCCCAGGACGTGGTCGATCGCTACGCCGGCGAGCTCGCCGCCGCGCCGGCGGCCTACGGCTCGTTGATGACGGCCCTGGGCTGGCTGCGGGAGACCACGTTCATGGTGTTCGCCGGACCCGACACCGCCCCCCTCAAGACGGCCGCGGCGCGGGCGTTGCCGGGTTACGCCCTCGCCGTCGAGACCGCCGACACGCTCGACCTGCCGGCCGACCATCCGGCTTCCGGCAAGGGACCGCTCGCCGGCGCGAGCGCGCTCTGGGTCTGTCGCGCCGGCGCCTGTCGACCGCCGGTCACCGCGCCGGCGGAGGTCGCCGGCGCGCTCGAGGGGTGAACCGCGTCACTCCTTCGGCTGCGGCCGGCGCCGGACCATCAAGATGGCCTCACCGGTGACGACGGCGCGATCGCCGATATAGCAGCCGGTGTCGAGCTTGACGCGCTTCTTCTCGACGTCGACTTCGGTGACCGTGACCTTGGCGCGGACGGTGTCACCGGCGCGCACCGGCGCCATGAACTTGAGGCTCTGGCTGACATAGACCGCGCCGGGGCCGGGCAGCCGGGTGCCGAGAACCGTGGAGATCAGACTGCCGACCAGGATGCCGTGGGCGATGCGACCCTCGAACATGGTCGAGCCGGCGTACTCCTCGTCAAGGTGTACCGGGTTCGTGTCGCCGGAAACGCCCGAGAACATCAGGATGTCGGCCTCGGTGATGGTCTTGCCGAACATCGCCGACATGCCGACTTCCAGATCGTCGATGTAGTACGCCGCGCTGTCGACCACCGCATCTTCCCTTCAAACGTGATCCGCCCCGCAGCTATGCTGCACTGCCACAGGCATGACAGAAAAGCGCCGCGCCGCCAAGCTACAACCTGCGACCTTGGTGCACGTCTCCGGATCGCGCCACGGCGGCCGCCGCGGCGCGAGGTCAGTACGCCAGCCGGCGCGCCAGGGCCTTGGCCTGCGCGACCCGGTCGGCGCAAGCGGCGGCGCTCGGCAACGCCTTCACCACCGCCTGGTCGGCGTTCACCTCGCCGAGCTCGGCGTCGAGATGGTCCGGGTTGCGGGCGGCGAGCTCGACGACGGTGTCGACGCCGGCGAGCTCCAACAGATCGCCCCATTTGGTGCCGATGCCGTTCACCCGCATCAGATCGGCGCGGTTGGCGAGCGCCGACATCTCGGCGCCGGTGAGACCGGTGCGCCGGGCCACCTCGTCGCGCTCGCGCCGGGTCGCGCACGCCGACAACAGCGCGATGGTGGTGGCGAGTCCGGCCTCGCTCAACGCCCGCTCCTGGGCGGCGGTGATGCCGCGCAGCTCGGCGATCGGATAGTCGAGCTCGGTCATCGGCCCCCACCCTTTGCGTGTCGTCTTATTCGCGACTTTCGTCGCACAAGTCGCCGAAAAACTCAACGGCTGGCGACGTAGCCCAGGCGGCGCAGGCTCTGCAGGCCGCGTCGCGCCAGAATGAGGTGATCGTGGAGCGTCACGCCGAGCACGGCCAGCGCCTGCTGGACCTGCTTGGTGGTCTCGATGTCGGCGGCGGACGGCGTCGGGTCGCCCGAGGGGTGGTTGTGGGCCATGATCAAGGCCGAGGCCTGCAGCTCGAGGGCGCGGCGGGCCACCTCGCGCGGGTAGAGCGGGGTATGGTCGACCGTGCCGCGGTGCATGGTCTCGTCGCGGATCAGGTGGTTCTTGCGGTCGAGGAACAACAGGCGCAGCGTCTCCACCCGCTCGTAACGCATGTCGACGCCGAGATAATCGGTGAGCGCCTGCCACGAGCCGATGGTGATCGGCTCCTCGAGCGGGCCGCGCAGGACCCGACGCAGCGCCGCCTGGGTCGCCTTCAGCATCGAGATCGCGGTCTCGGTGACGCCGTCGACGCCGCGCAGCTCCAGCGTCGTCGCCCCCAGCACGCCGCCGAGCGAGCCGAAGCGCTCCACCAACCGGCCCGCCAGCTCACGCGCGTCGCCGCGGCAGCCGGTGAGGAACAACAGCACCTCGACCATGTCGACGTCGTCGAGCTCCCGAGGTCCCTCGCCCAAAAGTTGCGCGAGCAGATGGTTCGGGCCGACACCGTCGAACGGCTTTTCGACCTCGAAGCCGGCGGCCCGGCGCTCGGCGAGCCCGGCGCCGCCGCGCGGGGCGCGGCTCCAAGCCTCGCCTCGACCGGTCGGGCCGAGTCCGGCCACGGCGGCGTCGGCGGCGACGATCGCGCGGATGATGCTGCTGGCGGCGGTCGCGGGCATGCGGTCGAGCTCCTCTCGAACTCAACTCATACGCGAGCCACCGTAGGCTCGACAAGAGCGCCCACGCCGCCTCAGAAACCCAGCCTGTCGAGGCGCCCTTCGATCGCGCCCAGATAGCCGCGGCCGAACAGCCGCAGGTGATTGAGCAGATGGTAGAGCTGGTAGATCGCCGAGCGCGTCGGCTCGAAGCCCGGCGCCAGCGGCCGCCGCTCGGCGTAGCGCTCGACCGCGCGCCGGTCGAACGGCCCGAACAGGCGCGCGAAGGCGAGCTCGATCTCGCCGTGACCGCGATAGACGGCGGGATCGATCCACGCCACCGGCCGCCCGCCTTGCGCCAGCACGTTGCCGGCCCAGAGGTCGCCGTGCAGCAACTCGGGGTGCGGCGGCTCGACGATCAGCTGGTCGAGCCGCGCGGCGAGCGCCTCGAGGCGGTGGTGCAGGCGCGGGTCGAGCAGCCCTTCCGCGCGCGCCCGCGCCGCCGGCGCGAGCAGGCGGTGTGCGCGGAAGAAGGCGCACCAGCTCGGCTCGGCCGGGTTGGGCTGGGGCAGGCTGCCGATCACGGTGTCGTAGTCGTAGCCGAAGCCGGTCTGCGGGCGGGCGTGCAGCCGCGCCAGCTGATCGGCGAGCGCGTCACGCCCGGCGCGGTCGAGCCCGCCGCCGTCGTGGTCGATCCAGCTCATCACCAGGTGGTCGTCGTCGACCTCGAGCACCTCGGGCACCACCACCCCGGCCGCGCCCAGATCCGCCAGCATGCGCGCTTCCAGGGCGAGCTGCCCGGCGAGGCCGCCGGCGCCGGACTTCACGACCACGCGGCGGCCGTCGTCGAGATCGGCGGCGCGGACGTCGAACAGGCAGCCGCCGCCGAGCGGGCGCAGCCGCCGGACCCGGCGGCCGAGCAGGATCGCCGGTTCAGCCAAGGCGTGGCCGCAATCGGTCCAGCAGGCCCAAGACGCCCTGCTCGATCAGATCGAAGGCGTGCACGAAGGCGGCGCGGTCGCCGTACCAGGGATCCGGCACGTCCTGGTTCTCGAAGCCGGGCGCGAAGGTCATCAGGCGGCGGACCTCGCCGCGCGCGCGCTCGGGCTGGAGGCGCAGCAGGCGGGACTCGTGGCCGCGGGTCATCGCCACCACCAGATCGCTCTCGGCGAAGTCGGCGGGGGTGATCCGCCGCGCATAGCGGTGAGGCATCGCGATACCGCGGCGCTCGGCCTCCGCCACGGTCATCGGGTGCGGCGGATTGCCCTCCTCCTCGGCGCTGATGCCACAGCTGTCGGCGGTGACGGCCAGCTCGCCGGCGTGGTGGCGCAGCAACGCCTCCGCGGTCGGCGAGCGGCAGATGTTGCCGGTGCAGACGAACAGCACGCGGTAGCCGGTCATGCCGCCTCCACCAGATAGTCCAGATGCGGCGCCACCGCGGCGAAGAAGCGCTCGCCGGTGAAGACCTCGTGGTGGCGCCCACCCTCGACCGTGACCCGCCGCGCCCCGGCGTGCGGCAGATGGTCGACGGCGGCGTGGACCTGACCCTTGCCGACGAACTCGTCGGCGGTCATCTCGACCGTCAACAGCTGCACGCCTTCGAGGGCGGCGAGCTCGACCCGCCGCCCGCAACAGACGAGGCGGTTCTCGACCAGGGCGTGATCTCTGTAGACCGCGCTGACGGTATCGAGGAAGAGCTCGGCGGGCACGTCGGCGAGGCTGTGCAGGTCGCGGTGCTCGCGCGACCGCTCGCCGGGCTCGCCTGCCATCAGCTCGGCGATCAGCCCGGCCTGCATCTCGACATAGGCCGGGCCGTTGCCGAAGGCGTAGGCGAAGAGCTGCAACAGCCCCGGATAGACCCGCCGGCCGGCACCGGGATAGCGCCGCGGCACCGTCGTGGTGAACTGCGCCTCGAGCGCGGCGAGCGGCTGCGCGCGCAACAGAAAGCTCAACGGATCGTTGCCGTCGCGGGTGTCGAACGGCCCGGCCAGCAGCACCAGCGCGCCCGCGGGCGCGC
>CAZCVH010000116.1:0-6335 GCA_964502115.1 uncultured Geminicoccaceae bacterium | reverse complement strand
GCCGCCTCGATCTCCTCGACGAGCGCATCGCGCTCAAGCGCGCGGAGATCGAGGGGCTCACCGCGACCGAAGAGGTCAAGACGCGCGAGCTCGCCGAGATCGAGGAGCAGGTCGAGCTCTTCGAGGAGCTCGAGCGCCGCGGCGCGGCGCCCAAGATGCGGGTGATGGAGATCCGCCGCCAACGCCACGAGGTCGCCAGCGAGCTTTCGGAGATCCGTTTGCAGCGCCAACGCGCCGAGATCGAGATCAACGACGCCCGGCTGCAATACGCCAACGAGGAAGCCGACGCGCTCCAGCGCTACGAGCGCGAGCGCTCGGACAACGCGGCGCAGCTCGCCGAGACCCGGGCGTCGCTGGCGTCGCTCGAGACCCGCCTCGAGAACCTGGTGATCCGTGCCCCCACCGACGGCACCGTCATCGATCTCAGGTTCACCGGTCCGGGTGCGGTGCTCGAGCCCAACAGCGAGGCCCTGGCGCTGGTCCCTCGCGGCGAGACCTTCGTCATCCAGGCGCGGCTGTCGCCCACCGACGTCGACAAGGTGGCGATCGGCCAGACCGCCGACGTCAGCTTCACCTCGCTGCCGAGCCGCTACGTCTCCAACCTCGAAGCGACGCTCACCCGCGTCGACGCCGGCCGTACCGACGCCGAGGACGGCGCCTCCTACTACCGCGCCTGGCTCGACCTCTCGCCGGAGGCGATGAGCTTCGCCCTCGAGCACAACGGCGTGGTCTCCGGCGCGCCGGTCGAGGTCCGCATCGAGACCGGCGAGCGCACGCTGGCCTCTTATCTCACCGAGCCGCTGATGGGCTGGTGGTTCCGCGGCCTGCGCGAGGCCTGAGCCCGGCGCGCTCGGCGCGCGGGCGCGTCACGGCTCGGCGGCGAGGGGGTCCTCGGGCTGGCGGACATAGGCCTGACCGGCCTCGACGACGCCGCGGCGGATGGCGCGGGTGCGGGTGAACAGGTCCTCCAGGACCTCGCCCTGATCCCAGCGGATGGCGCGCTGCAGCGCGATCAGATCCTCGGTGAAGCGCCCGAGCATTTCCAGCGTCGCCTCCTTGTTGTTCAAGAAGACGTCGCGCCACATCACCGGATCCGAGGCGGCGATACGGGTGAAGTCGGTGAAGCCGCCGGCGGCGTATTTGAACACCTCGGTGCGCGCCTGATCCTCGAGATCGGCGACGGTGCCGACGATGGTATAGGCGATGAGGTGCGGCAGGTGCGAGGTGACGGCGAGCACGCGGTCGTGGTGATCGGGCGTCATCTCGTCGACGGTCGAGCCCACCAGCCGCCACATCGCCCGCACCCGCGCCACCGCCGCCGGGTCGGTCCCCGCCACCGGCGTCAGGATGCAGCGGCGCTGCTCGAACAGGCTGGCGAAGGCGGCATCGGGCCCGGAATGTTCCGTACCCGCCACCGGGTGGCCGCCGACGAAGCGCTGCGGCCGTGGCAGGGCGGCGGCGAGGGCGTCGACGACGGCCCGCTTGACCGAGCCGACGTCGGTGACGACCGCGGCCTCGTCGAGGCCGGGCGCGAGCCGGGCGGCGACGTCGCCGACCGCACCGGGCGGGGTGCCCAACACCACCAGGTCCGCGCCTTCGACCGCCGCCGCCGGGTCGCGGGTGGCGCGGTCGCACAGGCCGAGGGCCGAGGCCCGCTCCAGCGTCGCCTGGTGGCGGGCGCAGCCGACGACCTCGCCGACCGCGCCGGCGCGTTTGAGGGCGAGCGCGAGCGAACCGTTGATCAGCCCGGTGCCGATCAGGGCGAGGCGGTCGCTCGCGAAGGTCACGCGGCCAGCTCCGCGCGTGCCGCCGCCAGCAACGCCACCGCCCGGCGGTTCTCCTCCGCCAGCCCCACGCTCAACCTGACCGACGCCGGCAGCCCGTAGGCGCCCATCGCGCGGGCGAGCACCCCACCGCGCTCCAGGACGGCCAGCACGCGGCCGGCCGCCGCCGCGTCGCGGCAGCGCATCAGCACGAAGTTCGCCGTGCTCGCGGTCCGGGCGTAGCCGAGCTCGTCCAGCCGCTCCTCGAGCCAGGGGCGCCAGCGGTCGTTGTGGGCCTTGGCCGCGGCGAGGTGCTCGTGGTCCTCGAGCGCGGCGACGCCCGCGACCTGCGCCGGGGTCGCGACGTTGAACGGCCCGCGCACGCGGTTCAAGACGTCGGCGACCGCCGCCGGGGCGTAGGCCCAGCCCAGCCGCAGCGCGGCGAGCCCCATGATCTTCGAGAAGGTGCCGAGCACCACGAGGTTGGCGCTGTCGCGGGCGAGCGCGCGGCCGTCGTCGTAATCGGGGGCGTCGACGTACTCGCGATAGGCCACGTCCAGCACCAGGAGCACGTCGTCCGGCAGCGCCGCCTGCAGCCGTGCGATCTCGCGCGCGGGCAGATAGGTCCCCGTCGGGTTGTTGGGGTTGGCGAGAAAGACCAGCCGCGTCCGCGGCGTGAGGCTCGCCAGCACCGCATCGACCGAGCTCGTCAACGCCGCCTCCGCCGCCGCCACCGGGGTGGCGCCGGCGGCGAGCGCGGAGAGACGGTACATCAAAAAGCCGTGCGCGCTGTGGACGACCTCGTCGCCCGGCCCGGCGTAGCTTTGGATCAACAGCGAGATCAGCTCGTCGGAGCCGGCGCCGAAGACGAGACGCTCGGCCGCGACGCCGTCCCGGGCGGCGAAGGTCTCGCGCAGGCGCGTCGAACCGCCGTCCGGATAACGGTGAAGCGTCTCGGCGAGGCCACGGTAGGCTTCGATCGCGCGCGGGCTCGGGCCCAAGGGCGATTCGTTCGCCGAGAGCTTGGCGACCGGCCCACCGGCGGCACCGGCCGCCTTGCCACCGACATAGGGCTCGATGTCGAGGATGCCCGGCCGCGGGCGCGGTCCTGCCATCGCGGCGTTCTCCCAACTGCCAACTGCCAACTGAAAACTGCCAACTGCTGCGCTCGTCCCGCGCCGGCGTCGCGCCCGGCGGGGCCACACCTCTAAGCGCTCGCCGCCGCCGACGGAAGAGTGGAAGCCGAGCGGCTCAATCCCCGTGGAGCGCCAACGGGCGCGCCCACGCCCCGAGCCGCGCGCAGCGTTCGACCTCGCGCGAATGGTCGCGCGGCAGCTCGCGCAGGCGCGGGTCGTCGACGTCGACGAAGCCCGCCACATCGATCAGATGCCAGGTCTCGGCGCCGCCGGCCGGCCGCGTGGTGCCGCGCCAGGTGGCCTCGAAGCCGGCCTCGGCGAGCACCTCGCGCAGCCGGCCACGGCTGAGCTCACCGGCCGCGGCCACGGCCAGAACCGTGACGTCGTCGCCCGACGGGTCGGGTGGCCGGGCGGCCACCACCAAGGCCTCGCCAGCGTCGGCGTCGCCGCCCGGCTCGCCGGCGATCAGGGGCAGCCGCGCCACGACGTGCAGGGGGGGATGGGAGTCGATCAGGCCGGTCCACCACGGCACGTCGTCGCCCGGGGCGGGCAGCACCGCCGCCTGGGCCTGGTCCTCGGCGACGTCGCGCAAGGCCTGCGCGGGGCGTTCGACCCGGCGAAACGGCGTCGCGTGGCCGAAATGGGCACGGGCGAAATCCCACGGCTCGGGCGCGGCCGCGGGCGCGCACACGCTGACCGTGAAGGCGCCCTGCGCCCGGATCGACAGCGCGAAAATCTCGCGCCAGAGGCGAACCAACGCCTCCGTCGGCAGTCCGGACGCCGCCTCGCCGGCGAGCCGGCGCAGCACGGAGGCTTCCCGGCCGGGCCGGAGCGCGCGCCCGCCGGCGCCCTTGAGCGCGCCGATGCGCGCGCTCACGTCGCGACGCTCGACGACCAGCGCCAGCAGCGCCGAGTCGATGCGGTCGATCTCGCGCCGCAGCGCGGCGAGATCCTCGGAATGGTCTTGGGTCATGGCACAACCGCCGCGAGAGAGTGTCGCTCAGTCTAGGCGCGGCGCCGGTGGCGGGTAAAGGCGACGGCACGGGCCGCATCGGCGCGTCGGGGCCGGACCTCGACCTCGGTCCGCGCCGCGGTGGGGCGCACCGGCAACCGCACCACCCGACCGGCGCGCGCGGCCTCGTCCGCCCGTACCGGCGTGCCGGCCGCGAGCGACTTCTCGGCCTCGAGGATGACCACGCCGCTCAGCTTGCTCATGACGCGCGCACCGGTCCGCTCCCAGGCGGGCGCGGTCCGCAGCCACACCGGCGAGGTGAAGGGCGGCACGTAGAGCGCGCGTTCGTGGCGCAGCGGGGTGAACAGGTTGGCGGCGAGGACCTGCTTCAGCTGCGAGGCGCTGTAGGGGCGGCCGTAGCCGAAGGGCGTGCGCTCGGCGAGGCACCACAGGCCGCGGCGGTTGGGCGCGATGACGATGAGCCGGCCGGGCTCGTCGAGCACCCGCCAGACCTCGCGCAACAGCCGGTGGACGCGGTCGGTCGTCTCGACGGCGTGGGCGAGGACGGCGACGTCGACGCTGCGGTCGGCGAGCGGCAGCGTGGTCTCCTCGACCAGCGCGCCGACATTGCCGCGCATGCCGCGGCAGGGGTTGGCGCCCTGCTCTTCGGGCATCAGCGCCGCGACGCGCTCGGCGTGCAGGGCGAAGTTGGCGAGGAAGGGCGCGGCGTAGCCGAGGCCGAGGATGCGCAGGCCGCGCTCGGCCGGTCTCAGCGTCTCCAGCCGCCGTTCGATCAACCCCGCCGCCAAGCGCCCGCGCGGGCTGGCGTAGAACGCTTCCAGTTCTTCGATCGCCGGCCGCATCATCGCATTCCGTGGTCGCGTCGTGTGGCGTAGCTTGTAGCTAGCGTTCCCGCTGCGGGAAACCAACAGCGCTTTGGAGGGCACCCGATGGCGCGGCTGCAGGTGGAGACGATCCCGATCCTGCGTGACAATTACGCCTATCTCTTGACCGAGCCCGAGACCGGCAGCACCGCCGTGGTCGACCCCGGCGAGGCGGGCCCCGTGCTGACGGCGCTGGAGCAACGCGGCCGGCGGCTCGACTGGGTCGTTCTCACCCACCACCATCACGACCACGTCGCCGGGCTCAAGGAGATCAAGCAGCGCAGCGGCTGCAAGGCCGTCGGCCCGCGCGGCGAATACAACCGCATTGCCGGGCTCGATTTGACCGTCGCCGAGGGCGAGAGCTTCGCGCTGGGCCACGCCATCGCCGAGATCTTCGAAACACCGGGGCACACCGCCGGCCACGTCTGCTACTACTTCCCCGACGATCCGGTGCTGTTTGCCGGCGACACCCTGTTCGTGCTCGGCTGCGGCCGGCTGTTCGAGGAGAGCGCCGCCGCGATGTGGAGCTCGCTCGGCAAGCTGGCGGCGCTGCCGCCGGAGACCAAGGTCTATTGCGGCCACGAATACACCCTCGCCAACGCCCGCTTCGCGCTGACCGTCGACCCCGACAACGCCGAGCTGGCGGCGCGCGCGCGCAAGATCGAGGAGGCGCGCGAGCGCGGCGAGCCGACGGTGCCGACGACCATCGGCGAGGAGCTCGCCACCAACCCGTTCCTGCGGGCCGACAGCGCCGCCGTCCGCCGGCATCTGGGCATGCGCGACGACCCCGCCGCCGCCGTCTTCGGCGAGATCCGCCGCCGCAAGGATCTCGCCTGAAGCCGAGCGGCGCGGCACCGGACACATCCTGGTGAGTGCGAGCCCACGGCCGGCGCCCCGGCGCCGGCCGTAACATGTCGACCGCCGGCGTCGTTCAGCGCCGAGCCGTGGGGCGCAGCAATTCTACAGTGCACTCACGTTTTGAAATCTTTCAAGCAGCTGCTATGCGTGATTTTCCTCACCTCATCGGAGCAACGCGCATGCGAGCTTTCGTTCTGGCCGCGGCCGGTGTGGTCGCGCTCGCGAGCCCCGCCGCCGCCGCCCCGGCGCTGGTCGATGCCGCGTGGCTGGAAGAGCGTCTGGACGCGCGCGACCTCGCCATCCTCGACATCCGCAACGCCATCGACGGCGGGGCGGCGACGGCCTACCGCGCCGGCCACGTCCCGGGCGCGGTCCATTCGAGCTACACCGAGGACGGCTGGCGCACGCCGCGCAACGAGGTGCCGGGCATGCTGCCGCCGATCTCGGACCTCGAGGCCCTCGTCGGCGGTCTCGGCATCACCCCGGCGGACCATGTCGTCATCGTCCATGCCGGCACCGGCGCCACCGATTTCGGCAGCGCGGCGCGCATCTTCTGGACCTTCGAGCAGCTCGGCCACGCCGAGGTCTCGATCCTCGACGGCGGCATGGCGGCCTGGACCGCCGATCCCTCGCGCCCGCTCGCCCGCGGCGTCGAGGCGATCTCGCCGGTCGCGTACGAGGCCGCACCGCCGGCCGCGGCCCCGCTCGGCACCGCCGACGTCGCTTCCCGGCTCGACGGCGG
>CAZCVH010000115.1:4272-6380 GCA_964502115.1 uncultured Geminicoccaceae bacterium | reverse complement strand
GATCGTTTCACGTGACTGGAGTTCAGACGTGTGCTCTTCCGATCTCGGTCGACGCGGAAGACGGCGACGCGGCGGTGGACGAGTGGCGGCCGCTCCGGCTGCGCGTGGCCCGGGTCGCCCTCTGGCTCGCCACGGCCTGGCTACTGACCCGGATCTACGCGGTCGACCTGCAGGCGGTGGCCGCCGCCGGCGTGGGTGAGCGGCTCTCGGGGGCGCTCATGGACATCGTGATCACGCTGCTCCTCGCCTACGCCGGCTGGGAGACGGTGCGCACGCTGATCGACCGCCGGCTCGCGACGGAGGTAGGGCCCGCCGGCGCCGGCGAGCGCGGCGACGCGGGCGGGATCGGGGCGTCTCGCCTCGCCACCCTGTTGCCGCTTTTCCGGGTCACGCTCCAGGCTGCCATCGCCACGCTGGCGCTTTTGATCATCCTCGCCGCCCTCGGCGTCAACATCGGCCCGCTGTTGGCCGGCGCCGGCGTCGTCGGCGTCGCGATCGGCTTCGGCGCGCAGACGCTGGTGCGCGACATCGTCTCGGGCGTGTTCTTTCTGGTCGATGACGCCTTTCGCACCGGCGAGTACATCGACGTCGGCTCGGTCAAGGGCACGGTCGAGAAGATCTCGGTGCGCTCGCTCCGCCTTCGCCACCACCGCGGCCATCTGAACACCATCCCCTTTGGCGAGATCCGGCATCTCACCAACTACAGCCGCGACTGGGTGATCATGAAGCTCGAGTTCCGGGTGCCGTTCGATACCGACATCGAGCTGGTCCGCAAGCTCTTCAAGCAGATCGGCATCGCGCTTTTGCAGCATCCGGAGATCGGCGAGGACTTTCTCGAGCCGTTCAAATCGCAGGGAGTCTACACCATGGACGACAGCGCGATGATCGTACGGGGGAAATTCACCGCCAAGCCGGGCAAGCAGTTCATGGCGCGGCGCGAGATCTACAACGCGGTACAGCGCGCGTTCTACGAGCACGGCATCCGCTTCGCCGACCGCCGCGTCACCGTCCAGGTCGCCGACGCCGACAAGCTGAGCCAAGAGGACCAAGAACGCGCCGTCGAAGCCGGGGCCGCGGCCGCGACGGCGCCAACCGCCCCGTCGAGCGCCGCCGGCGCCTGAACCGCCGCGCCCTGACGCCGGCCTCTTTTCCGCCGCCGGTTGCCGCGCTATTCAACAGTTCCGACACCGCAATTGCATATCGGGAGGCGAGGATGGACGCAGCGGCGCAGCCCGTGGTCCGGGCGTTCTACAGTGCGCCCACCGGCAGCTTTCAATACGTCGTCCACGACCCGGCGACGAAGAAGGCGGCGACGATCGACGTCGTCTGGAACTACGATCCGGTCCACGCCCGCACCAGCACCGAGAGCGCCGACGAGGTCCTGGCCTACGTCGAGGCGGAGGGCCTCGACGTCGTCTGGCTGCTCGACACCCACCCCCACGCCGACCACTTGATCGCCGCGCCCTATCTACAGTCCAAGCTGGGCGCGCCGCGCGGCATCGGCGCCATGGTCACCGGCGTCCAGGAGCTGTGGCGCGCGATCTACGACCTCGGCGACGACTTTCCGATCGACGGCTCGCAGTGGGACCGGCTGTTCGCCGACGGCGACGAGTTCGCGCTCGGCGAGTTGACCGGCCGCGTCCTGTTCACGCCCGGCCACACCCTGGCCTCGGTCTCCTACGTCATCGGCGACGCCGCCTTCGTCGCCGACACCTTGATGATGCCCGACAGCGGCACCAGCCGCGCCGATTTCCCGGGCGGCGACGCCGGCCGGCTCTACGACAGCATCCAGCGCCTGTTGACGCTGCCCGACGACACCCGCGTCTTCGTCGGCCACGACTACGCCACGAACGGCCGCGAGCCGCGGTGCGAGAGCACGGTCAAGGTGCAGCGCGAGAGCAACCTCCACCTCGAGGGCGGCGTCTCCAAGGCCGATTACGTCCGCCTGCGCACCGCCCGCGACGCCACCCTCGCCCTGCCCGAACGCATGCTCGCGGCGCTGCAGGTGAACATCCGCGGCGGTCGCAAACCCGAACCGCACCGCAACGGCACGTCGTATCTCCGCATCCCGCTCGACCGGTTCTGAGCGCGCTCGCCGCCGGCCGCTG
>CAZCVH010000115.1:0-4172 GCA_964502115.1 uncultured Geminicoccaceae bacterium | reverse complement strand
TGTCAGGCGCGATGGACATTTTTCGAGGTCGCCGGCGGCGGTCATGTCAAGTACAATGTACAGACGATGGTCGGGTTGAACAGCCCGCCTCTTCCCCGAGGCCGCTGCCGCGACTATCGTAGAGGTGCGACCGTGGGACGCGCGTAGACGGCGCCACCACGGCTTCCTCTCGGCGCGGACACTGCAGGAGAGCCATCATGGCGAATTCGGTTGTACGGATTTTCGACACGGAGGAGAAGGCACGCGACGCCGTCGGCAAGCTCGTCGAGGACGGCTATCCCGAGGGCTCGATCTACCTGGTGACGCCGGGCGTCGGGGCCGAAGGGGGCGGCGCGCCGGGCGCGGACGCCTTCGCCACCGCCGTCAAGGCCGGCCAGCTCATGGGCGATTTCGCCGACATCTACGCCGACCGCGTCCGGCGCGGCCGGTCGCTGGTGGTGGTGCCCGCCGCCTTCGGCTACGCTCGGCGTGCCGCCGAGATCATGGAGACCTGCGAGCCGGTCGACACCGACATCGAGTTGCCGCAGGACCCCTACGACTGGAACGTCGGCACGCCCTTCTCGTCGGCGGTGTGCCTGCCGGTGTTGCAACGCAACCGTCCCGCCCCGCTCTCGGGCCTGATCGGGGTGACGCCGCTGGTCCGGGGCACCGCCACCTTCGGCACGCTGGCGAGCTCGAAGTTCTTCCCGTCGTCGTTCTTGGCACTCACGATCAAGCGGGCGGCGCCGCTGTCGCAGACCTTCGGGCTCAAGCTGCTGACCACCGCGAAGCGCGGCTGGCGCTCGAGCTTCGGCCTGCCGCTGTTGTCCCGCAAGGCGTCACCGCTGTCGTCGAGCTTCGGCCTGCCGACCCTGTCCCGCAACCCGACGCCGCTGTCGTCGCTGTTCGGCTTCGCCACGTTGGTGCCCGACGCGCGCTGACCGACGCCGGCCGCCCGAAGCACGCCACTTTCGGCGTGCTTCGGCGGCCGCGACCCCCCCCTTGACGTCGCCTCGGCCCGCAGCGCGCGGGCTTTTTTCGCGCCCGGCCGTTCTGCGACGTCAATGAAGGTTGACATCATCAGATGACAACCTGCCTTGACAGATTTTCCCCTCCTCTGTAGCGTTCTGAATAGGAGCTAACGGGCGGTCGCCGGCTTTCGGCGGCATCACCGGCGGCTCCCGACACTCGGCGATGCTTGGTGTCGGTCGTGTTCGGGGAGGACCGCAGGTCGTCTTCCGGCGCGGCACTCGGCGAGCCCGGTCGGGCTCGTACGAGGCTGAGGTGGCTCGTAGAGTCGGCTTCCGTTGGGAGAGTATCGCATGGCCAATGATTTGGACGATCCGGACCGGGTGTGGCCAACCGGCCTGACCATCCGAGAATCAGAAGAACTCCATAAGCACATCATCGACGGTGCTCGGGTGTTTTTCTTCATCGCGGTGATCGCGCACATTCTCGCCGCCGCGTTTAGCCCCTGGCTGGGATGAGGAGGTCAGAATGAACCAAGGTAGGATTTGGTGCGTCGTCAATCCGACCGTCGGGTTGCCGCTGTTTCTGGGCGCGGTCGCGCTGATTTCGTTCGTCGTGCACTTCGCCGTGCTGAACAACACGCCGTGGATCGGCACCTTTTGGGGCGGCTGACTACGCCCCTCTTGTCCGAGGGATGTTGACCAAGGGGGCCGGGAGCGCCCGCTCCCGACCCCCCATCGGTCACGGGGGACGTTGTCGAGATGGACCGGTTCGGTCGCAAGTTGATGCGGTCGTGGGCCGAGTTGGGTCCGCGCTACCTGCCCTTCGCCGACGTCGCCACGCCGGACCTGCCGCTGACGCGGCTGCTCCGCCTGTCGCTGTTTCAGATCTCGGTCGGCATGGCGCTGGTGCTGCTGGTCGGCACCCTCAATCGGGTCATGATCGTCGAGCTCGGCGTACCGGCCTCGCTCGTCGGCGTGATGATCGCCCTGCCCGTCGCCTTCGCGCCCTTCCGGGCGCTCATCGGCTTTCGCTCCGACACGCATCGCTGCGAGCTCGGCTGGCGCCGGGTGCCGTTCATCTGGAAGGGCACGCTCTGGCAGTTCGGCGGCTTCGCCATCATGCCGTTCGCGCTCCTCGTCCTCGCCGGCAAGGGCGAGGCCACCGGTGCGCTGATATGGCTCGGCCAGGCCGGCGCCGCACTCGCCTTCTTGATGGTCGGCGCCGGGCTGCACACCGTGCAGACCGCCGGGTTGGCGCTCGCCACCGACCTGACCCCACCCGAGTCCCATCCCAAGGTGGTCGGGCTGATGTACGTCATGCTGCTGCTCGGCATGATGACCAGCGCGCTCCTCTTCGGCGCCGCCCTCGCCGACTTCTCGCCCGGCCGGCTGGTGCAGGTGATCCAGGCCGCCAGCGTCGCGACCATCGCCTTGAACCTGGTCGCGGTGTGGAAGCAGGAGACCCGCCGCCCGCCGCGCGGCGCCACCGCCCACGGCCCGGATCCGTCCTTCCGTGAGAGCTGGAGCCATTTCTGCGCCGGCGAGCACACCGTGCGCCGCCTCGTCGTCGTCGGCATCGGGACCATGGCCTTCGCCATGTCCGACGTGCTGTTGGAGCCCTTCGGCGGCGAGGTCCTCGACCTCAGCGTCGGCGCCACCACCAGGCTCACCGCGGTGTTCGCGCTCGGGGGCCTGCTGGGCTTCGCCTACGCCGCGCGCGTGATCGGCAGGGGCGGCGACCCCTATCGGATCGCCGCCGCCGGCGCGCTGGTGGGCGTGCCGGCCTTCGTCCTGGTCCTGCTCGCCGCCCCGCTCGGTGCGCCGGTCCTGTTCCCGCTCGGCAATTTCCTGATCGGCTTCGGCGGCGCGCTGTTCGGCCACGGCACGCTGACCGCGACGATGACGCGCGCGCCCAAGGATCAGGCCGGCCTCGCGCTCGGCGCCTGGGGCGCGGTGCAGGCCACCGCCGCGGGCCTCGCCATGGCCTTCAGCGGCGGCATCCGCGACGCCGTCAACGCCGCCGTCGGCGCCGGCGATCCGGCCGCCGGCACCGCCGCGACGGCGAGCGGCTACGTCACGGTCTACGCCCTCGAGATCGGGCTGTTGTTGGTGACCATCGCCGCCGCGGCGCCGTTGCTGCGCCGCGCCGCGAGCGCGCGCTCGCCGGCACCGGCCTTCGCCGGCTCGCGCGACTCCACGCGATGAGGTGACGCCATGGCAGGTTTGACCATCCTCGAGCACCCCGACGCCCGCCTGCGTACGCCGGGCGCGCCGGTGACGGTGTTCGACGCCGAACTCGCGCGCTTGGTCGGCGACCTGCTCGATACCCTCGAGGCCGCCGGCGGCATCGGCCTGTCGGCGCCGCAGGTGGGCGATCTGCGCCGGGTTTCGGTGATGGACCTCGAAGGCGACCGCGCCGCGCCCGAGGTCTTCGTCAATCCCGAGATCGTCGCCCGCCGGCGCTGGGGTGTGGTGGAGGAGAGCTGCCTGTCGGTGCCGGGCGTCGTCGGCAACGTCCTGCGCGCGACCCGGGTCCGGGTGCGCGCGGTCGACCCCGCCGGTGAGCCCTTCGAGCGCGAGCTCGAGGACATGCACGCCGTCTGCCTCCAGCACGAGCTCGACCATCTGAACGGCAAGCTCTTCATCGAGCGCCTTTCCCCCTTGCGCCGCCTGCGGCTGCGCCTCGAGGACGCCCGGGCACGCCGTCGCGCCGCGGCCGCGGACCACCGAACCGGGCGGCGTCCGGCCTGATCGCGCGGCTCACCGCCCCGCAGGCACGCGTTCACCCCAACCGAGCGGCGTGGCGCTCGGCGATCGCCAGATAGGTCTTGGCGCGACGGAGCCAGCCGGCGGGACCGAGACGACCCGGCCGCGCGCGGTGGTCGAGGCAGAGGCGCGCCCGCAAGAGCGCCCGCCAGGCGCGGTAGAAGCGTCCGAGCGACGGCGGCGGCGCATCGTCGAGGCGGCCGGCGAGAGCGTCGGTCAGCGCCGCGGCGATCCACGGCCGGCCGAGCCGTTCGAGATCGACCGCCAGCAACGCCAGGTCTTCGAGCCAATCGACGCGCCGCAGCTCGGCGTCGAAGTCGAGCCGATCGAGCACCCGCGGCGGGCGCGTCAGGTAGACGTGCTCCGGGCGCAGGTCGCCGTGGCCGTCGACGATCCGGCCGGCCGCGGCGCGCGCCTCCAACAGCGCCCGCTCGCGCATGGCCCAGGCCTTCAGCC
>CAZCVH010000114.1:0-6442 GCA_964502115.1 uncultured Geminicoccaceae bacterium | reverse complement strand
CTCAGGCGTCGGCGCCGCGGCCGCCGTGGGCGGCGGACCAGCCGATCGGATCGTCGAGGAAGGCCTCGACCCGGGCGAGCGTGTCGGCATCGAAGGCGCCGCCGGCGCGGGCCTCGGCCAGGACGTCGCGCCAGGTGGCGAGGTGGTGCAGCGCGAGCCCGGCGTCGGCCAGCCGCTCGCGCGCGCCCGGGAAGATGTCGTAGAAGAAGACGACGAAGGTGTGCCCGACCTCGGCGCCTTCGGCGCGCAGGGCGGCGGCGAAGTCGAGCTTCGAGCGGCCGTCGGTGGTCAGGTCCTCGACCAGGAGCACCCGCTTGCCGCCCACCGCCGCGCCCTCGATCCGCCCCGCACCCTCGGCTTCGGGCCGTTTGCGCACGCAGGCCAGCGGCAGCATCAGCGCTTCGGCGAGCCAGGCGGCGAAGGGGATGCCCGCCGTCTCGCCGCCCGCCACCACGTCGAAGCGCTCGAAGCCGACGGCGCGGGTGACCGTGCGCTCGGCGAACCGGGTCAGTTCGCGCCGCACCCGCGGATAGGAGATCAGCGCGCGGCAGTCGATGTAGACCGGGCTCGCCCAGCCGGAGGAGAAGCGAAAGGGCTGGTGCGGGCGAAAGCCGATCGCTTCCACCTCCAAGAGGATGCGCGCGGTGGTCGCCGCGATGTCGTCGTGCTCGAGTCTCACCCCGGTCGTCCTCCTCGCCCTGCCGCGGCCGCGAGTGAAGCACGATCGGCTCGCCCGGCGGAAGTCGCGAGGGAACGGGGGCGGCGCGCGAGGTCTTGTCTCGGGGGGCTGCCGCGGCTCACGATACCGCGTCGCCGCGGGCGTGGGAGGAACGCGATGACGATACGAACCCTGGCCGGCGTCGTGATCGAGTGCGTCGTCGGCGACATCACCGAGCAGGACGATCTCGACGCCGTGGTCAACGCCGCCAACGCCGAGCTGCGCCCGGGCGGCGGCGTCGCCGGCGCCATCCACCGCGCCGCCGGGCCCGAGCTCGACCGCGCCTGCCGACCGCTGGCGCCGATCCGGCCCGGCACGGCCGTCGCGACCGACGCCTTCGGCCTGCCCAACCGGCGGATCATCCACTGCCTCGGCCCGGTCCACGGCCGCGACGAGCCCTCGGCGGAACTCCTCGCGGCGTGCTACCGCGAGGCGCTGAGGCTCGCCGAAACGGAGGGGCTGGGCTCGATCGGCTTTCCGGCGCTTTCCACCGGCGCCTTCGGCTACCCCATGGAGGAGGCCGCCGAGGTGGCGCTCGAGACCTGCGTCGGCGAGGTGGGGCGGCTCGCCTCGCTCAGGCGCATCCGCTTCGTGCTGTTCGACGCGCACGCCCGCGACCTTCACGCCCGCGCCCTCGCGCGCGCGGCCGGCGACGGAGACGGCGCATGAGCCCGACGGCGGCGGCGCCCAACCTCGCGCTCTTCACCGACCTCTACGAACTCACCATGCTCCAGGCCTATGTCGGCGAGGGCATGCACGACGAGGCCGTCTTCAGCCTGTTCGTGCGCCGGCTGCCGGAGCGCCGCAACTTCCTCGTCGCGGCCGGGCTCGCGAGCGTGCTCGACGCGCTCGAAAACCTCCGTTTCGAGCCCGACGACATCGCCTATCTGCGCACGCTCGGCCAGTTCGAGGACGGGTTTTTGGACTGGCTCGCGGAGTTTCGGTTCACCGGCGAGGTCCGTGCCGTGCCGGAGGGCACGCCGGTGTTCGCCGACGAGCCCATCTTGGAGGTCCGCGCTCCCTTGCCCGAGGCCCAGCTCGTCGAAACGCTGATCATGAACCAGGTGCACGTGCAGACGGTGCTGGCCACCAAGGCCTGGCGCGTGGTGCGCTCGGCGCGGGGCCGCCCGGTGGTCGACTTCGGGCCGCGCCGGATGCACGGCGTCGACGCCGCGCTCAAGGCCGCGCGCGCCTTCCACATCGCCGGCATCACCGCGACCTCGAACGTGCTCGCCGGCAAGCTCTACGGGGTGCCGGTGAGCGGCACGATGGCCCACAGCTACATCCAGGCGCACGACGACGAGCGCGCCGCCCTCGAGCTGTTCGCCGAGCGCTATCCCGGCACGATTTTGCTGATCGACACCTACGACACCATCGACGGCGTCGAGAAGGTCATCAACCTCGTCCGCGAAAAGGACCTCGACGTCCGCGGCGTCCGGCTCGATTCCGGCGATCTCGGCTGGCTCGCGAAGGAGGTCCGCGCCCGGCTGAACGCCGGTGGCCTGCCGCAGATCGAGATCTTCGCGAGCGGCGGGCTCGACGAGGACGCCATCGCGCGATTGCTCGACGGTGGCGCGCCGATCGACGGCTTCGGTGTCGGCACCTCGATGGGGGTCTCGCGCGACGCGCCGGACCTCGACATCGCCTACAAGCTCGCCTTCTACGGTGGCCGCGGTCGCCTCAAGCTCGCCACCGGCAAGCCCATCCTGCCGGGCGCCAAGCAGGTCTTCCGCCGCTTCGAGCGCGGCCAGGCGGTGGGCGACGTCATCGCCCGCGCCGAGGAGGAGCTCGCCGGCGAGCCGCTTTTGGCGACGGTGATGAGCGCCGGTCGCCGCGTCGACGACGGCACCGAGCTCGACGCCGTGCGCGCCCACTGCGCCGAGGCGACGGCCCGTCTGCCGGCGGCGGTGCAGGCGCTCGCGCCGGCCGAGCCGGCCTTTACGGTCGACGTCAGCGCCGCGCTCGCGCGCTATCGCGATGAGGTGACGCAGGCGGTAAAGCGGTAGAGCCGGGGCGCGTGCGCGACCGTGGCGCCGACCTGGTGGCGCGCGCGAAGAGGGGGGGAGACGTGCCGTGACCACCGACTCCGACAAGCTCCGCGACACGCTCGCGCTCTTGATGGGCGCCTTTCGGACGGTGTTGCGCGATCTGGGCGAGGACGAGATCGCCGACGGCCTGCCGTGGCGCGACGGCACCGCAGCACCCCGCGACGGCGCCGCGCCCTGGCCCGCCGGCCGCGCCGAGCGCTGGGTGCAGGCCTACTCCATCGCCTTTCAGCTGCTCAACGAGGCCGAGGAGAACGCCGTCGCCCAGCACCGGCGCGCGGTCGAGGAGGCCGGGCGCCTCGCCGAGGACGCCGGCTCGTGGGATCAGCATTTCGCGCGGCTGACCGGCCTCGGCTTCGACGGCGCCGCCATCGCCGCGGCCTTGCCGGAAGTGCGGGTGGAGCCGGTGCTCACGGCCCATCCGACCGAGGCCAAGCGGCAGACCGTGCTCGACCACCACCGCGCGCTCTACCGCCACGTCGTCGACCTCGAGAACACGATGTGGACGGCGGCGGAGCGGGCGGCGCTCGAGGCCGACATCCGCGCCGACATCGAGCGGCTGTGGCGCACCGGCGAGATCTACCTCGACAAGCCGTCGGTCGCCGACGAGCGCCGCAACGTCCTCCATTACCTGACCCAGGTCTTCCCGATCGTGCTGCCCTGGGTCGAGCAGCGCCTGCTGGCGGCGTGGCGGCGGGCCGGCTTCGATCCGGAGCTGATCGCCGACGTCCACCGCCGGCCCCGGCTGGTCTTCGGCGACTGGGTCGGCGGCGACCGCGACGGCCACCCCTTCGTCACCGCCGCGGTCACCGCCGAGACGCTGTGGGTCTTTCGCCGCGAGGCGCTCGCGCTCGTGCGCGCCGATCTCGACCGTCTCGCCGCCGGCGAGAGCCTCTCCGAGCACCGCCAGCCGCCGCCGGTGGCCTTCATCGACTGGATCGAGGCGCGCGCCGAGGCGCTGGGCGCGGCCGGCCGCGCCGCGATCGACCGCAATCCCGGCGAGCCCTGGCGGCAGGCCGTGAGCCTGATGGTGGCGGCGCTGCCGCCGGCGGAGGGCGAACCGCCGGCGACGGCCTATCGCCACCCGCGCGAGCTGATCGCCGATCTCGAACGGCTGCGGGCGGCCTTGGTCGAGGTCGGGGCGGGGCGGTTGGCGCGCCACGACGTCGACCCGGTGATCCGCGCCGTCGCCACCTTCGGCTTCCACCTCGCCGCCTTGGACATCCGCCAGAACAGCGCCTTTCACGACCGCGCGCTGGCCCAGCTGCTGGAACGCGCCGGCGTCGCCGAGGCCGCGACCTTTGCGAGCTGGCCCGAGCCCGACCGGCGCGCGCTGTTGCAGCGCGAACTGGCGACGCTGCGGCCCTTCGCGCATCCGCGCGAGGACGCCGGGCCCGAAGCGCGCGAGATGCTCGACGTCCACCGCGTCGTGCGCGACCATCGTGCGCGTTACGGCCACGACGGTCTCGGCGCCTTCATCGTCTCGATGACCCGCGGCCCCGCCGATCTCTTCGCCGTGCTCGTGCTGGCCCGCGACGCCGGGCTGCTGGAGCGGAGCGCCGAGGGGCCGTGCTGTCCGCTGCCGGTGGTGCCGCTGTTCGAGACCATCGACGACCTCCACCACGCGCCGGCGACGCTCGACGCCTTTTTGGCCGAGCCGTTGGTGCGGCGCTCGTTGGAGCTGCAGGCCCGCGCCCGCGCCGAGGCGACGCCGGTGCAGCAGGTCATGATCGGCTACAGCGACAGCGGCAAGGACGGCGGCTTCACCGCCAGCTTCTGGGGGCTCTACCGCGCCCAGTCGGCGCTCGCCGAGGCCGGCCGCCGCCACGGCGTGCGCATCCGCTTCTTCCACGGCCGCGGCGGCACCATCGGCCGCGGCGCCGGGCCGACCCACCGCTTTTTGCAGGCGCTGCCGCCGGGCGCGCTCGCGGGCGATCTCCGCCTCACCGAGCAGGGCGAGATGATCGCGCAGAAATACGCCAACCGGGTCACCGCGGCGCACCACCTGGAACTGCTGCTCGCCGGCACGCTCGGCGTCACCTTGCGCGACCGCGCCGGCGAGGCTCACTCCGAGCGGCTGACGGAGGCGATGGACCGCCTCGCCGACGACAGCCGCACGGCCTACCGCGAGCTGGTGACCGGCGAGGGCTTCATCGGCTTCTTCGAGCGGGCGACGCCCATCGACGTCATCGAGAACGCCCGCATCGGCTCGCGGCCGGCGCGCCGCAGCGGCCAGCGCACGCTCGAGGATCTGCGCGCGATCCCCTGGGTCTTCGCGTGGAACCAGTCGCGCTTCGTGCTGCCCGGCTGGTACGGCCTCGGCAGCGCGCTCGCCCGCCTCGAGGGCGACGAGCCGGCGCTGTTCGACGCGCTGCGCAACGCCAAGCACCGCTCGGACCGCTGGGCGCCCTTCCACTACATGATCAGCAACGCCGCGACCGCCTGGGCCACCACCGACACCGACATCATGACGCGCTACGCCGCGCTCGTGCCCGACGCCGCGGCGCGCGAGCGCGTGCTCGCGCGCATCACCGACGAGCACCGCCGCACCGGCGAGATGCTGGTGGCGGTCTACGGCGGCGAGCTGGCGGTGAAACGCCCGCGCATCCAGCGGCTCATCGATTTGCGTCAGCCGGCGCTGGTGCCGCTGCACCACCACCAGATCGCGTTGCTCGAGCGTTGGCGGGGCCTGCGCGAGGGCGGCGACGACCCGGCGGCGGAGGCGATGTTGCCGGAGCTGCTCTTGACGGTGAACGCCATCGCCTCCGGTCTCGGCGCCACCGGCTGAGCCGGCGATGGACCAGGGTGTCCGGATCGAGACCGGACGTCTCGTCCTGCGCCCGCCGGCCGCCGCGGATCGCGCGGCGTGGACCGCCTTTCTCGCCGACGGGCGGGCGGCGCGGTTCATCGGTGGCGTGCAGGGCCCCCACGGCGCTTGGCGCAACCTCGCGATGATGATCGGCGCCTGGGAGCTCGACGGCTTCGGCATGTTCTCGGTGATCGAGCGGGCGAGCGGGCGCTGGATCGGCCGCATCGGCCCCTGGCGACCCGAGGGCTGGCCCGGACCCGAGATCGGCTGGGCGCTCGCACCCGCCTTTTGGGGCCGCGGCTACGCCACCGAGGCGGCGCGGGCGAGCATGGGCTGGGCCCGCGACCGCCTCGGCTGGAGGCGCGTGATCCACCTGATCCACCCCGACAACGCGCCGTCGATGCGCCTCGCCCGCCGGCTGGGCTCGGTCCCGCTCGAGGGCTGCGACACCTCGATCGTCACCTCGGACAAGCCGCTTTTGGTCTACGGCCGCGCGCTCGACGCGCCGACGACGTCCTCGGGCGGCGTGAGCGCGTAGCCCAGCGCCTCGGCGACGGGAGCGTTGGTGACGCGCCCGGCATGGACGTTGAGGCCGGCGCGCAGGTGCGGATCCGCCGTCATGGCGCCGCGCCAGCCGTGATCGGCGATGGCGAGCACGTGCGGCAGGGTGGCGTTGTTGAGGGCGTAGGTGGAGGTGCGCGCGACCGCGCCCGGCATGTTGGCGACGGCGTAGTGCACGATGCCGTCCTCGACATAGGTGGGTGCGGCGTGGGTGGTCGGCCGCGAGCTCTCGAAGCAACCGCCCTGGTCGATCGCGACGTCGACCAGTACGGCGCCTTTTTGCATCGTCGCCAGCATGTCGCGCGCGAC
>CAZCVH010000113.1:0-6443 GCA_964502115.1 uncultured Geminicoccaceae bacterium | reverse complement strand
CGGCCGGGTCCGGCCACGCGGCCGCAGGCGGTGCTTGGTCGCCCGCTCACCCCTGTCACGACCACGGCGTTTCTCGACCATTTCGACCTCGCCAGCCTCGACGACTTGCCACGCGTCGAAGAGCTGGCCGCGGCGGGGCTGTTCGACACCCCCGCCGAGCCCTCGCCCCAAGACGAGGCGAGCGACGAAGCGGCGGCGGGGGGCGTCGGCGACCCCGATGCGACTTGAGCGCCCGGCTTCTTTGGAATTCTTCTAAATCAACGGGGTGCCGCGGCGATTTTGGACGAACTTGACGTCCTCGCGCCGCATCCATAGCTGTAAAGAAGGCACGGGGGGAACGATGGCGACGGCACTCGCGGACAGCTTCGACACTCGCTTCGAGCCGGCGACGCAGGGCTCGCTGGCGGTTCACGGTCTGACCCACCGCCTGGGTGAGGTCGAGATCCTGCGCGACGTCGGCTTCGGCGTCGAACCGGGCGAGGTGCACGCGCTCGTCGGTCCCTCGGGCTGCGGCAAGTCGACCACGCTCAGGCTCGTCGCCGGGCTCGAGACGGTGCAGGCCGGGTACATCGAGATCTGCGGGCGACGCGTCGCCGGCGGCGGGCGCCACGTCCCGGCGGAACGCCGGCGGGTCGGCTTGATGTTTCAAGATTACGCGCTGTTCCCGCACCTCACCGTGCGCCGCAACGTCGCCTTCGGCCTCGGCCGGCTGCCGCGGCGCGAGCGCGACGCCCGGGTCGACGCCTGGCTGGCGCGGGTCGGCCTTCCCGGTCACGGCGAGCGCTATCCCCATCAGCTGTCGGGCGGTGAACAGCAGCGGGTGGCGTTGGCCCGGGCGCTGGCGCCGGAGCCGGCGTTGATGCTGCTGGACGAGGCCTTCTCCAACCTCGACACCCATCTGCGCGAGGATCTGCGCGGGCTCGTGCTCGAGCTGTTGCGCGAGACCGGCACGCCGACGGTGCTGGTGACCCACGACGCCGACGAGGCGGTGCGCGTCGCCGACCGCATGCACGTCATGCGCGCCGGGCGGGTGGTCCAGTCGGGCACGCCCGCGGAGATCTACGCCCGGCCCAGCGACCTGTTCGTCTGCTCGTTCTTCGGTCAGGCCAGCCGGTTCAAGGGCTGGGCGGTGGGCGGCCGGGTGTCGACGCCGCTGGGCACCGTCGCCCGGCCCGACCTCGCCGACGGTACCGCCGTCGACGTGGTGGTGCGGCCCGACGCCGCGCGGCTGGTGGCGACGGGCGGCGACGCCCGCGCCATGGTGCGCGACTTCCGCAACCTGGGCCCGGCCTGCGTCGCCGAGCTCGAGCTCGCCGGCGGCTGGCGCATCTCCGCCCACCTGCCGCCCGGGACGGCGCCGCTGCCGGGCGAGGAGGTGGCGCTCGCGGTCGATCGTGACCACATCTTCGTCTTCGAGAGCGCCTGACCGCGGCGGCCGTTGCGGCGGCGCATCCTTTCTGCGAAGGTCCGCGCGGTCGGCCGGGCGCCGATTCCCAGGACCGGGGAGTGAACCATGAGCATCGGCATCTGGCAGGTGGTGCTGATCCTGCTGATCGTCCTCATCGTCTTCGGCGCCGGCAAGCTGCCGAAGGTCATGGGCGACGTCGCCTCGGGGGTTAAGAACTTCCGCAAGGGCATGCGCGAGGACGACGACGGCGAGGCCGAGGCCGACGCCTCGAGCTCGAAGTCGATCGGCCGCGACGCCGACAGCGGCGCTGCGGGCACCTCTGAGCGCGCCCGCGAGGGCGCTGCGGGCACCTCGAAGCGCGCCCGCGAGGACGACACCGTCAAAAGCTGAGCCGGGCGCGTCCCGGCGCTGGGGGAACCGCGTGTTCGATCTCGGCTGGTCCGAAATGGGCATCGTGCTCCTCGTGGCCCTGTTGGTGCTGGGCCCCAAGGAGATGCCGAAGCTCGCGCGCGATCTCGGCCGCTGGACGGGTAAGGCGCGCACGCTCGCCCGCGAGTTCCAGCGCTCGCTGGAAGACATGGCGCGCGAGGCCGAGCTCGACGACGTCAAAAAGCAGATCGACGAGGCCGGGCGCGAGCTGCGCCGGCCGCAGCTCAACAAGCGCCTCGAGCGCGAGATCGACCCCGACGGCGAGCTCGGTTCGGCGTTCGACGTCGACGGCGAGCGCAGGTCGAAGACGACCCGCGCCGGCGAGCCGCGGCCCGCACCCGCAGAAGAAACCGCCGCGACCGTCGGTGGCGCCGAGACGGAGCGCGCCGAGGGCGGCGAGCGCCGGCCCGCGCCGGCGTCGAGCGCGGCCGAGGAGCGCTGAGAGCCGCTCATCGTGATCAGGGATATCGACGAACGCGAGATGCCGCTGCTCGATCATCTGATCGAGCTGCGCAACCGGCTGGTGTACGCGGTCGCCGCGGTGCTCCTCGGCTTTCTCGTCTCCTATTTCTTCGCCGAAGAGATCTACCGCTTCTTGATGCAGCCGCTCGCCGACATTTACGAAGGCGAAACCGGTCGGCGGATGATCTACACCGGCTTGACCGAAGCGTTCTTCACCTACCTCAAGGTGGCCTTCTTCGCCGGCCTCTTCATCACCTTCCCGTTCGTCGCCAGCCAGCTCTACCTGTTCATCGCCCCCGGGCTCTACCGGCAGGAGAAGCAGGCGTTCCTGCCGTTCCTGGTGGCGACGCCGATCCTGTTCTTCTTGGGCGGGGCGATGGTGTATTATTTCATCTTCCCGCTGGCGTGGCAGTTCTTTTTGAGCTTCGAGAGCGCGGGCGGGCAGGGGAGGTTGCCGATCGAGCTGGAGGCGCGCGTCAGCGAATACCTCGACCTCGTCATGAAGCTGATCTTCGCTTTCGGCTTGTGTTTCCAGCTTCCGGTCGCGTTGACGCTGATGGGCCGGGTCGGGCTGGTCACGGCCGATGGTCTCGCCCGCAACCGCAAATACGCCATCGTCCTGACCTTCGTCGTCGCCGCCGTGCTGACGCCGCCGGACATCATCAGCCAGGTCGGGCTCGGCCTGCCGGTGCTGCTGCTCTACGAGATCTCGATCGTCGCCGTGCGCATGGCCGAGCGTCGCAAGGCCGAGGTCGACGCCGAGGCGGAGGGCGACGGCGACGCCGGCCCGGCGGGCGAGTGAGGCCGATTGCCGAAGGGCGCGGCGAGCGCTAGCGTGCGGCCCCACGCCATCGCGGGAACCTCGCCACCGTGCACGACATCAGGCTGATCCGCGACGATCCGGCCGACTTCGACCGCCGGCTGTCGCGGCGCGGCGCCGCGCCGGCCGCCGCCCGGCTGTTGGAGCTGGACGCGGAGCGGCGCGCCCTTCGGACCGCGCTGCAGACCCGCGAAGCCGAGCGCAACGCCGCCTCGAAGGAGATCGGCCGCCTCAAGCGCGAGGGCGGTGACGCCGAAGCGGCGATCGCGCGCGTGGCCGAGCTCAAGGACGACCTCCAGACGGCGCGCGAGCGCGAGCGCGTGCTGGCGCAACGGCTCGAGGACGAGCTCGCGCGGCTGCCCAACGCCGTCGCCGACGACGTCCCCGACGGCGCCGACGAGACCGACAACGTCGAGCTGCGGCGCCGGGGCACGCCCCCGGCGTTCGACTTCGACCCCCGCGACCACGTCGATCTGGGCGAGCGGCTCGGCCTCGACTTCGACCGCGCGGCGCAGATGTCCGGCGCGCGCTTCGCGGTCGCCACCGGCCAGATGGCGCGGCTGGAGCGCGCCCTCGGCGCGTTCATGCTCGAGCTGCAGACCCGCGCGCACGGCTACACCGAGGCCCGCGTGCCGCTTCTCGTGCGCGACGAGGCGGTGTTCGGTACCGGCCAGCTGCCGAAGTTCGCCGACGACCTGTTCAAGACCACGACGGGGCACTGGCTCATCCCCACCGCCGAGGTGCCGCTCACCAACCTGGCGGCGGAGCGCATCGTCGACGCCGAGGCGCTGCCGCTGCGCTACACCGCGCTCACCCCGTGCTTTCGCTCCGAGGCCGGCTCCGCCGGGCGCGACACCCGCGGCATGATCCGCATGCACCAGTTCGACAAGGTCGAGCTGGTGAGCCTGACCGCGCCCGAACGTTCCGGCGAGGAGCACGAGCGCATGACCGCCTGCGCCGAGGCGGTCCTCGAGCATCTGGAGCTGCCCTACCGGGTGGTCGGCCTGTGCAGCGGCGATCTCGGCTTCGCCGCGACCAAGACCTACGATCTGGAGGTGTGGCTACCGGGGCAGGCGGCCTATCGCGAAATCTCGAGCTGCTCGAACTGCGGCGATTTCCAGGCGCGGCGGATGAACGCGCGCTACCGCGCCAAAGGCGAGCGCGACACCCGCTTCCTGCACAGCCTCAACGGCTCGGGCGTGGCGGTCGGCCGCGCCGCCGTCGCGATCCTCGAGAACCATCAAGAGGCGGACGGCTCCGTCCGCGTCCCCGCCGCGCTGCGGCCCCATCTCGACGGCGCCGAGCGCCTGGTTCCGCATGAGTGACGCCGAGCTCCTCGATCGCGTCCTCGTCACCAACGACGACGGGATCCACGCCCCGGGGCTCAAGGTCCTGGAGCACGCCGCGGCCGGGCTGGCGCACGAGGTCTGGACCGTGGCACCGGAGGTCAACCATTCCGGCGCCGGCCATTCGCTGACCATCAAGCGGCCGCTGCGCTGCCACGAGGTCAGCGAGCGCCGCTACGCCGTCGACGGGACGCCGACCGACTGCGTGCTCCTGGCGTTGCAGTGGCTCGTGCCCGGCCCGGTCGACCTGGTCCTCTCCGGCGTCAATCGCGGCGGCAATCTGGGCGAGGACGTGACCTATTCCGGCACCGTCGCCGCGGCGATGGAGGCGACGCTCCTCGACGTGCCGGCGATCGCCTTGAGCCAGTGCTTTCGGGGCGGCCATCCGGTCAAATGGGCGGCGGCGGAACGGCACACCCCGCTCGTCGTGCGCAAACTGCGCGCCGCCGGCTGGCCCAAGGGGGTCTTGATGAACGTCAACTTCCCCGACCGCGTCGCGAACGCGGTGCAGGGGGTGCAGGTCGTCCGCCAGGGCCGCGCCAAGCTCGGCGACCACATCATCGAGCGGGTCGATCCGCGCGGCGAGCCCTATGTCTGGATCGGCGGGCTCAAGCACGACGACGGTGCCGACGAGGGCACCGACCGCGGCGCCGTGCGGCGCGGCTTCATCGCCGTCACCCCGATCCACCTCGACATGACCCATCACGCCGAATTGGCGAGGCTGGCCAGCGTCTTGGAATAATTTTCGAAAGTCTTGCTCGAATGTTGGCCGCCGCGCCCGGCGCAGCCTGGCGCCGCCATCGATATTTCGCTGGTCTCCAGCTTGATTTCCGTTCCTGTCGGCGAGACATCAGTAAAACTAAGTCGTGATCGCCGCTTGCCAGGTCGAAGCGATCTCGGCATCATCGTGAGCATCAGTTACGGAGGCGGTGATGCGGGTGATGGCGCTGACCTTGATGGGTCTCGTCGGGGTCGCCGGGTGCACCAACTACCAGGCCCTACCGCATGGTGGCGGCGGTTCTTGGGAGGAGGCGCGGCGCAATCTTTACAATGAGCGGGCGGCGGGGGCCGACGGCGGGGCGCCGGCCGCCGCGGCCGTGGCCGCCGACACGCCCGTGACCGCCCGCTCGACGACGACGGCGGCGACCGCCTCGCCGCGGACCGCCGACGCCCCGGCCGCGGATGCGCTCGAACCGAAGCCGTTGCCGCCGTTGCGGACGACCTCGAGCGCGCCGTCGCCGGCGACCACGGCGACACGGGACGCCCCGGTGATCGCCGCGGCGCCGCCCGAACCGACGACCCCGGAACCGAAGGTGGCCGAACCGACGGCGCCCGAACCGACGGCGCCCGAACCGACGGCGGCCGCGACACCGGTGGCGGAGCCGGTCGCCGCACGGACGCCGGCCGCGTCGACGGCCCCCGCCGATGCCGCGCTGCCGCCGCCGGCACTGAGCGGCGTCGGTTTCCTTTGGCCGGTACCGGCGGCGGGCGAGGGCGTGCGCGTCACCGAGGTCGGCGAGAAGGGAGCACTCGCCATCGAGGCGGCCGCGGGCGAAGCCTTCGTCGCCGCCGAGAACGGTGTCGTCGTCTTCGCCGGCGACGATCTCGAGGCCTACGGCCGCATGGTGGTGGTCCGCCACGACGGCGACTACACCACCGCCTACGGTCACGCCGAGCGTCTCGACGTGGCGGTCGGCGACGTCGTCCGGCGCGGTCAAAAGCTCGGCCTGATCGGCACCACCGGCGGGCTCGCCGAGCCCCAGCTCTATTTCGAGATGCGGGTGGGTAGCCGGGTCGTCGACCCGCGCGCCTATCTGGTCGAGGCGCCGCGCTTGGTCGCCGGCGGCTGAAACCCGCCGCCCCGACCGCCTCGGCCGACCGCCTCGGCCGAGGCCGCGCCCGGCGAGCGCGCGCCGCCGGGCGCGATCCCCGACGGCGGTTGCCGTGTGCAGTGCGGTATAGTGCTTGCGCGGCGGGG
>CAZCVH010000112.1:0-6468 GCA_964502115.1 uncultured Geminicoccaceae bacterium | reverse complement strand
GCCGCCAGCGCCTCGCGGGCGGTGAGCGAAAGCTGGATGTTGAGCTCCTTGAGCTGCTTGTCGCTCACCGGCGAAGGCGCGCCCAGGACCCGCTCCTCGGCCCGCTGATTGAGCGGAAAGGCGGTGACCTCGCGCAGGTTGTCGGTGCCGGCGAGGAGCATGACGATGCGATCGATGCCCGGCGCGATCCCGCCATGGGGCGGCGCGCCGTAGTGCAGCGCCTTGAACATGCCGCCGAAGCGCTCCTCCAGCACCGACGCATCGTAGCCGGCGATCTCGAACGCCTTCACCATGATGTCGGGGCGGTGGTTTCGGATGGCACCGGAGCTGAGCTCGACGCCGTTGCAGACGATGTCGTACTGCCAGGCCCGAATCTCCAAAGGCTCCTGGTTCTCCAGCGCGTCGAGCTCGCCCTGCGGCATCGAGAACGGGTTGTGCGAGAAGCCGACGGCCTTGGCCTCGTCGTCCCACTCGAACATCGGAAAGTCGACGACCCAGCAGAAGCGAAAGGCGCTGTCGTCGATCAGCTCCAGCTCGGCGCCGAGGCGGGTTCGGACCTCGCCGGCGAGCTGCGCCGCCTTGGCCTCCCGGTCACAAGCGAAGAAGACGGCGTCGCCGTCGCCGAGTCGGCAGCGCTCCTTGATGGCGTCGAGCCGACCCGCGTCGAGGAACTTGGCGACCGGCCCCTTGGCCGCGCCCGCCTGGAACTGGATGTAGCCGAGCCCGGGCGCGCCCAGGCTCTGGGCGAAGGCGATCAGGCCGTCGAAGAAGCTGCGCGGGCGGCCGACCGCGCCCGGTGCCGGGATCGCGCGCACGACCTGGCCCTCGGCCACGGCGCGCGCGAAGACCTTGAAGTCCGAGCCCTCGAAGAGGTCGCCGACCTCGGCGCACGCGATGTCGATCCGCAGATCCGGCTTGTCGGTGCCGTATTTCAGCATCGCCTCGCGGTAGGGGATGCGCGGGAACGGCGTCTCGACCGTCTTGGTGGTGAACTCGCGGAAGACCCCGGCGATCACCGGCTCCACCGCCTGGAACACGTCCTCCTGCTCGACGAACGCCATCTCCAGATCGAGCTGGTAGAACTCGCCGGGCGAGCGATCGGCGCGGGCGTCCTCGTCGCGAAAGCACGGCGCGATCTGGAAGTAGCGATCGAAGCCCGCCATCATGAAGAGCTGCTTGTACTGCTGTGGCGCCTGCGGCAAGGCGTAGAACTTGCCGGGATGCAGGCGCGACGGCACCAGGAAGTCGCGCGCCCCCTCGGGCGAGCTGGCGGTGAGGATCGGCGTCTGGAACTCGACGAACCCTTGCGCTTCCATCCGGCGGCGGATCGAGGCGATCACCTGCGAGCGCAGCAGCACGTTCTTGTGCATGCGCTCGCGCCGCAGGTCGAGAAAGCGGAAGGCGAGCCGGGTCTCCTCCGGGTAGTCGCGGTCACTGTTGACCTCCAGCGGCAGGATGTCGGCGCCGGCGAGCACCTCGATGCTGTCGCAGGCGACCTCGATCGCGCCGCTGACGAGCTTCGGGTTGACGGCGTCGGGCGCGCGGGCGACGACGCGTCCGGTCACCGTCAGCACGCTCTCCAGCCGCACCCGCTCCGCCGTCGCGAACGGCTCGGTCTCCGGCTGAAAGACGATCTGGGTGATCCCGAAATGGTCGCGCAGGTCGATGAACAAAAGCTGGCCGTGGTCGCGCTTGCGGTGCACCCACCCGCTCAGGCGCACGGTCTCGCCGACGGCGTCGGTGCCGAGCGCGGCGCAGTGGTGGGTGCGGAAAGCGTGCATCGATGGCCCTCGTGGCTGGTCGAACGGCGGCGCCGAGTGGCCACGGCCCCGCGGCCGTGTCAAGCCGGGCGGGCCGAGCGGCGCCGCCGATTGGACATGCCGCCGCGGCTGCCTAATTCCATCCAGTGTAGCGTCATCTCACGGACCACATGACCCTGATCACCGACAGCGCCGCCCTCGCCCGCTTCATCGCCGACCTCGCCGACGAGCCCTTCGTCACGGTCGACACCGAATTCATGCGCGACCGGACCTATTGGCCGCAGCTCTGCCTGGTGCAGATCGGCACCTCGCGTGACGCCGTGGCCATCGACGCGCTCGCCGAGGGGCTCGATCTCGAGCCGCTCTACCGGCTGATGGCCGACGAGCGCATCTTGAAGGTGTTTCACGCCCCGCGTCAGGATCTGGAGATTTTCCACCACCTGTCCGGCCGGCTGCCGCGGCCGTTGTTCGACACCCAGCTCGCGGCGATGGTGCTCGGCTACGGTGACGAGGTCGGCTACGAGGCGCTGGTCCGCCAGGTCGCCGGCGCCAACCTCGACAAGACCTCGCGCTTCACCGACTGGTCCAGGCGGCCGCTGACGCCCGCGCAGATCGACTACGCCTTGGGTGACGTCACCCATCTGCGGGTGATCTACGAGCGCTTTCGCGAGCGGCTCGAGGCGTGCGGCCGGGCGCGCTGGGTCGACGAGGAGCTGGCGGCGCTGTTGGATCCGGCCCTCTACGAACAGGTCCCGGGGGAGATGTGGCGCCGGCTCAAGGTGCGCACCCGCGATCCGCGCTTTCTGGCGGTGCTGCAGGCCGTCGCCGCCTGGCGCGAGCGCGAGGCCCAGCGCCGCGATCAGCCGCGCAACCGCATCATGCGCGACGACGTGCTCCTCGACCTCGTCGCCAACCGGCCGCGCTCGACGGCGGCGCTGCGCGAACTCAAGCGTGTCAACCTCGACAACCGCGCCGCCGAGAACCTGATCGGTGCGATCGAGGCGGCGATGGCGCTGCCGGAGGAGGAGTGCCCGCGGCTCGAGCCGCCGGCGAAGCTGCCCAAGGGCATCGGCCCGCTGGTCGACCTGTTGCGGGTCCTCCTGCGTCTCGCCTCCGAGGAACACGACGTCGCCCAGCGCCTGATCGCCACCACCGGCGATCTCGAGAAGATCGCCGCTGCGGACGACGCCGCGGTGCCGGCGCTGCGGGGCTGGCGCCGCGAGGTCTTCGGCGAGGCCGCCCTCGCCCTCAAGCACGGCGAGGTCGCCATCCGTGCCAACGGTCGGCGCGTCGAGCTGATCGAGGCCTGAGCTCGCACGTGTTCGGGGTGCGGCTCACACCGCCTGTGTGGCGGCGAGCTCGCGCACGCGGCGGATCATCTCGTAGAGGCCGTTGGCGCGGCCGGGGGTGAGGTGCCGGCCGAGACCGATGCGCTCGAACACCTCGGGCGGGTTGTCGACGATCTCGTGCGGCGGGCGGTCGTCGTAGAGCCTGAGCAAGAGGCCGATCAGGCCTTTGACCAGGATGGCGTCGCTGTCGGCGACCAGCCGCAGGCGGCCGCTGTCGGGGTCGATGCGGGCGTCCATCCAGACCTGGCTTTGACAGCCGTGGACACGGTTGTCCTCGGTGCGCGCCTCCTCGGGAAACGGCGGCAGCGTCTTACCGAGGTCCATGACGTATTCGATCTTCTCGCGCCAGTCGTCGAAGAGCGCGAACTCGTCCTCGAGCTCCTGCTGGCGGTCGCGGATGCTGGCTGCGTCCATTCTCGATCCTCGAACAGGTGGCCACGCTCAGGCGGCTTGCTTGATCCGGGCGAAGGCGTCCAGGGCCTGCTGCCGCGCCCGGCCGTGGTCCACGATCGGACGCGGATAGGTGTCGCCGAGCCGGACGCCGGCTTCACGCAAGGTGATCTCCGGCGCATTCCACGGCGCGTGAAGGTGGCGGGTGGGCAAAGCCGCCAGCTCCGGCACCCAGCGCCGTACGTAAGCGCCCTCCGGATCGAATTTCTCACCCTGTTTCACAGGGTTGAAAACCCGGAAGTAAGGTGCCGCGTCGGGACCGCAACCCCCGACCCATTGCCAGCCGAGGGTGTTCGACGCCAGATCGGCGTCGACGAGGTTGTCCCAGAACCACGAGGCGCCCTGGCGCCAGTGCTCCAACAGGTCCTTCACCAAGAACGAGCCGACGATCATCCGCACCCGGTTGTGCATCCAGCCCGATTGCCGGAGCTGGCGCATGCCGGCGTCGACGATCGGATAGCCGGTGCGGGCGCAACGCCAAGCGTTGCGCATGTCCGCGTCGTCGGCCCAGGGGAAGTCGCGAAAGCGCTCGTTCAGCGGATGCTCGGGCAGGTGCGGGAAATGGTAGAGGATATGGTAGCCGAACTCGCGCCAGATCAGCTCCTTCAAGAAGATCTCGCTGCCGCGCCCCGCATCGAGCGCCGCCTCGCCGCCGCAGGCGCTGGTGACCGCCTGCCAGACCTGATGCGGGCTGAGCTCACCCCAGTGCAGCCGCGGCGACAAGGTCGACGTCCCGGCATAATCGGGGCGATCGCGACTGTCCCCGTAATCCGCAACTTTATCCTCAATAAAATTCTCTAAAGTTTTGTGCGCAAACTGCGCTCCGGGCCGCCAGTGTTGGCGGAGACCGCCCATCCAAGCCGCGTCCTCCGCCACCAGTTGCCGCGAAATCTCGAAACCTGTCGATCCAATTTTCGGCGCAGTCAGCGTCGAGGGCGTATCCCGGGGCGCCCGCGGCCGCGGCGACTTGAGACAGGCTTTCGAGAACGGCGTGTAAACCTTGTACGGGTCGCCGTTTTTGGTGGCGATGGTCCAGGGCTCGAACAGGAGCGCGCCGTTGGTGCTCCAGACCTCGAAGCCGCGCGCCTTGAACGCCGCCTTGATGGCGCGGTCGCGCTCGATCGCGAAGGGCTCGTAGCAGCGGTTCCAGACCAGACCGTCGGCGCCGCTGGCCGCGGCGAGGGCTTCGAGCGCCGCCTGCGGCGGGCCGCCCAGCACGGTGAGCGGCGCGCCCAGTGCGGTCAGCCTCTCGTCGAGCACGGCGAGGCTCTGCTGCAGCCACCAGCGCCCGGCGCCGCCGATGGCCCACTCACCGGGTGTGTCGTCGTCGAGGATGTAGACCGGGACCGCGGCGCCGCGCGCCGCCGCGGCCGCGAGCGCCGGATTGTCGTCGACGCGGAGATCCTGGCGGAACCAGACGATGGTGGTCGGCATCAACCTCGCTTTCAGGCTGTGAAACGCCAGCTAGCCCGCCGCGGCGCGCCTTCAAGCCGGCTCGCCGGCAGCCGGCGCACGCGCTCGTCCCTGCCGCAGAGCCAGACCTCGAAGGGCTCGGCGAACAGCCCGGCGATGGCCGGGTCCCAGACGTCGAGGCCGCCGGTGAAGGCGCCGAGCGCCGGCATCACGAGGCGCGTGCCGTCGCTCGCGAAGCAGGGCCGCGCCAGCCGCCGCCCGCGCACGCGCAGCGCCGCCTTGGGGTGCAAATGCCCCGCGATCTCGCCGGTTCCACCCGCCGGCAGGTGGCGCAGCGTCAGGGCGCCCAGCTTCAACGTACCCGCCACCGCCTCGCCGTGGCCCACCGGCGCTTCGGGGTCGTGGTTGCCGGCGAGCCAGGTCCAGGCGCAGACCGCCGCGATCGCCTCCAACTGGGCGCGGTCCTCGCCGCCGAGCCGGTCCCAGCCGTGGCGGCGGTGAAAGCCGTCGCCGAGGCTCACCACGCGCTCGGGGCGGTGGTCGTTCAACAGCGCCACCAGCCGCGCCAGCGTCGCGCGGGTGTCGTAGGGCGGCAGCATCCGGCCCGCAGCGGCGAAGGCCCGGCCCTTCTCCAGATGCAGGTCGGCGACGACGAGGGTGGCGTGGTCCGGCAGGAGGACCGCGCCGCGGCCGTCGAGCACGACCCGCTCGCCGGCGAGTTCCAGGGGTGCCGGCATCATGCCGCCATGGCCTCGCTCACCAGATCCTCCACCGCCTCGTCCAGGAGGTCGTCGAGCGCCGAGCCCTCGACGCTCTCGCGGCCGATGTTGACCATCACCGGCACCGCCAGCGGCGAGACGCGCTCCAGCCGCCGCACCCGGATCCTGCCCTGTACGCTCACCAGGAGATCGGAGAGGCGGCGGACATCGAGGAGGCCGACCGCCGCGTCGGCGCGGGTGGCGCGCAGGAGCACGTGCTGGGGCTCGTGCTTTCTCAGCACGTCGTAGATCAGATCCGAGCTCACCGTCATCTGGCGGCCGGTCTTCTCCTGGCCCGGATGGCGACGCTCGATCAGCCCGGCGATGGTCGCGACCTGGCGGAAGGTGCGCTTCAAGAGCGAGCTCTCGGCCATCCACTCCTCGAGGTCGTCGCCCAGGATGTCGAGGTGGAAGAGGCTCTCGACATCGTGGGCGGCGCGCAGGCTCCAGACCGCGAGGGCGTGGTCGGTGCCGACGAAGCCCAAGGGCCCCGCCCCGCGGCGCTCCAGCCGGCGCGTCAACAGCATGCCGAGGGTCTGGTGCGCGTTCCAGCCGGCGAAGGCGTAGACCACGAGGAACTCGCGGCCGTTTCTGGGAAAACTCTCGACCAGGAGCTCGTCGGCGGCGGGCACCTCCGAGCGCTGGACCTGATGGCCCAGCCACTCGCGCACCGGTGCCGGCAGACCGGCCCAGCGGTCGGGATCGGAGAGCCAGCCGCGCACGCCGGCGGCGAGGTTG
>CAZCVH010000111.1:0-6478 GCA_964502115.1 uncultured Geminicoccaceae bacterium | reverse complement strand
GCCGAGCCCGTCGGCGCCGATCAGAGCGATCCGCGGCTCGACGCGCTGTTCGCCGACCTCGCGGCGAGCGACAGCGCGCTCGCCGCCGCCGCCGAGCGCGAGATCTGGTCGATCTGGCTCGACGTCGACGACGGCGCCGCGGCGCGCGCCACCGCCCGTGGCGTCCGCGCGATGCGGCTCGCCCGCCTCGACGCCGCCGAAGCGGCGTTCACCCGCGCGATCGCCGCCGCCCCCACCTTCGCCGAGGCCTGGAACAAGCGCGCCACGGTCCGCTTCCTGGGCGGCGACGATGCCGGCGCGCTCGCGGACATCCGCCGCACCCTCGAGCTGGAGCCGCGTCATTTCGGCGCGCTCTCGGGTCGCGCCATGATCCTCGAGCGCCGCGGCGAGGAGGCCCGCGCGCTCGCCGCCTACGAGGCGGCGCTCGACCTCAACCCGCATCTGGGGCGTGTACGGGCGCGCGTGCGCGGGCTCCGCCGCGCGGTCGAAGGAGCGCCGATCTGAACGCCGCCACGGCCCCGACCGCGCCCACCGCCATCCTCGAAACCGAGACGACCGCCCGGCGCCTGGTCGCCGCCGGGCCGTGGACCGTGACCCATGCCGGCCGGCTCGACCGCACCCTCGACGGCCACGTCCGCCACCTCGCCGCCGACGGCCGCGGGGTGGTCGTGGCGCTCGACCAGCTCACCGCCTTCGACACCGCCGGCGCCTGGCTGGTCCACCGCACCCGGCGCCGGCTCGAGGACCAGGGCGTCGCCTGCCGGCTGGAGGGCCTGACGCCGTCGCGCTCCCGCCTGGTCGAGAAGATCGAGACCGCATGCTCCAACGCGTCCTTGCCGCCGGCGCCACGTCCCAACCGGCTCGTCGAGCAACTCGCCGTCTGCGGCCGCGCCACGCTGGACGCGCTCGACGAGGTGGTCGAACTCCTCGCCTTCTTCGGCGCCCTCGCCGCCGCGCTGAGCGGTACGCTCGGGCGTCCCTGGCGACTGCGGCTCACCGCCTTCAGCAGCCACGTCGTGCAGACCGGCCTGGAGGCGCTGCCGATCGTCGGGCTGATGTCGTTTCTGATCGGCGTCGTGCTGGCCTTTCAAGGCGCCACCCAGCTGCGCCAGTTCGGCGCCGAGCTCTTCACCGTCGACCTGCTCGCCCTCTCGATCCTGCGCGAGATCGGGGTGCTGATGACCGCGATCATCGTCGCCGGCCGCTCCGGCAGCGCCTTCACCGCCCAGATCGGCACGATGGTGGTGAACGAGGAGGTGGATGCGCTCAGGACCCTCGGCCTGGATCCGATGGAGGTGCTGGTGGTGCCGCGGGTGTTGGCGCTGATGGTGAGCCTGCCGCTGCTCGCGGTCTTCGCCGACCTGATGGGCCTGGTCGGCGGCGGGTTGTTGACGATCCTGGTGCTCGACATCCCGCTCGGCCAGTTCCTCCAACAGCTCCAGAGCTCGACCGACAGCGTCCAGTTCTGGGCCGGGCTGGTGAAAGCGCCGGTCTTCGCCTTCGTCATCGCCATGGTCGGCTGCCGCAACGGTCTCAGGGTCGAAGGCGACGCCGCCAGCGTCGGCCGGCTGACGACGCAGGCAGTGGTGAACGGCATCTTCTTGATCATCGTCTTGGACGCCGGTTTCTCGATCGCCTTCAATGTCGTCGGAATCTGAGCCCGCCATCGCGCTCGACGGCGTCGTCAACGCCTTCGGCCGTCACGTCGTCCACGATCGGCTCGACCTCGCCGTGCGCCGCGGCGAGGTCCTCGGCCTCGTCGGCGGCTCGGGGTCGGGCAAGTCCGTGCTCCTGCGCACCATCATCGGGCTACGCGCACCTCAGGCCGGCACGGTGCGGGTGCTCGGCACCGACGTCTACGGCGTCGGCGTGCGCGCGCGCCGCGTGCTGCAGGCCCGCTGGGGGGTGCTGTTTCAAGACGGCGCGCTGTTCAGCTCGCTCACCGTGCGCGAGAACATCCAGCTGCCGATGCGCGAGCGCCTGCGCCTGCCGCAGACGCTGATGGACCAGCTCGCGGCGGTCCGGCTCGCGCTCGTGGGCCTGCCGCTGGACGCCGCCGACAAGTTGCCCTCGGAGCTCTCGGGCGGCATGCGCAAGCGCGCCGGCCTCGCCCGCGCGCTCGCCCTCGATCCCGAGATCCTGCTGCTGGACGAGCCCACCGCCGGGCTCGATCCGATCGGTGCGGCCGGTTTCGACGAGCTGATCCTGGCGCTGCACGACGCGCTCGGGCTCACCGTCGTGATGATCACCCACGACGTCGACAGCCTGGTGCGGATCACCGATCGCATCGCCGTGCTGTTGAACAAGCGCTGCCGCGTCGCCACGCTCGCGGAACTGCGCCGTTCGGACGACCCCTGGGTGCAGGATTATTTCAACGGCCCGCGCGGGCGCGCCGCCCTCGCGGGCCACGCGCCGGCGCCGGCGGGGGAGTGAGGCATGGAGACGCGCGCGAGCCACGTCCTGGTCGGGCTCTTCGTGGTGATTCTGGCGGTGGCGACCGCGGGCTTCGCGCTGTGGCTGGCGAGCGCGCGGCTCGACCGCCAGGTCGACGTCTACGAGATCGTCTTCCGCTCGGCGGTCTCGGGCCTTCAAAACGGTGCTCAGGTCACCTATCAGGGCATTCAGGTGGGTCGGGTCACCCGCATCCGCTTCGACCCCGCCAACGTCGAACGGGTCCTCGTGCAGATCGAGGTCGAGCCCACCACCCCGGTGACCGCGGACACCACCGCGCGGCTGCGGCCGCAGGGGATCACCGGCATGTTCTACGTTCAGCTCGCGGGCGCCACCAACGCCGCCGAGCGGCTGGAGAGCCGCCCCGGCGAGCCGGCGCAGATCCCTGGGCGACCATCGACCCTCGACCGGCTCACCGCCGACGCCCCGGAGCTGTTGAACCGCAGCGTCGTGCTGTTGGAGCGCGCGAGCGAGCTGCTGTCCGACGACAACCTGGCGCGCATCAACGACACCCTCGACAACGTCGAGCGGTTGAGCACCGCCCTCGCCGACCCGGAGGCGGGCGTGGCCCCGCTGTTGGCGGACGCCAACCGCCTCGTCGGCGAGCTGCGCACGACCGTCGAGGCGGTGCGGACGACCACCGCGCGGCTGGACACCATCGCGGCGACCGTGGAGGCGGACGCCGACGGGCTGGTGACCAACGCCGCCGGCAGCCTGGAGCGGCTCGACGCCGCCGCGGGCGAGCTCGACCGGGCGGCGACGCAGATGAGCGGCCTGTTGCGCGACGTCCGCGAGCCCATGCGTGACTTCTCGCAATCCGGCCTCTACGAATTCACCGCGCTGGTCGGCGAGACGCGACAGCTGGTGGCCACCGCCTCGCGGATCTCCAAGGAAATCGAGCGGGATCCGGCGGGCTTCTTGCTCGGCGGCTCGTTCAAAGGCTTCGAGGCCGAATAGAACACGGAACCGATCGACGATGCGCGCGGCCCTGGCGGCGATCTTGTTGCTCTGCGTCACGCTCGGCGGCTGCGCCGCGGTGAGCTTGGCGACGCGGCAGCCACCCGAGCTCTACGCGCTGACGCCGAAGACCACCTTTCCCGCCGATCTGCCGGATCTCGACCGCGCCGTGTTGCGGATCGAGACCCCCACCGCCGCCGCCGGGCTCAACACCACCCGCATCGCCCTCAAGCCGACGCCGACGCGGCTGCAGTACTATGCGGGGGCCACCTGGATCGAGGTGCTGCCCGTGATGGCGCAGAACCTCGTCATCGAGAGCTTCGAGAGCACCGGCAGCGTCGAGGCGCTCGGCCCGTCGGCCACCGGCGGCCAGGCGGACTGGGCGCTCAGGATCTACATCCGCGAGTTCCAGGCGGAATACGACGACACCGACGCCCCGCCGCTGGTGCGCGCCCGCCTGCAGGCCCGGCTGTTGCGGATGCCGCGCCGCGAGGAGGCCGCCTTCGCCAACTTCGCCACCGAGGAGCCGGCCTCGAGCACCCGGCTCGACGACGTCGTGCTGGCGATGGACGCCGCCCTCGGCGCCACCGTGAAGAACCTGGTCGAATGGACGCTCAGGCGTATCGCCGAACTGGAGCGCGCGGCCTGAGCGGTCGTTCTATCGTCTCAGACCAGCCGGGGCGGAAGCTCGCTGCGCCAGCCATTTCGGGGAGTTGGCCGGTCGCGCGCCGCCGCCGCGAAAGCTGTCGACGGGATGCCGCCTTGACCCTCCCGCGACGTCGACGTAGCTGCGAATGGTAGCCGTCGGGAGGGGCTGGTCGATGATCGTCTGTGTCTGCAACGCACTGGCCGAACGACAGTGCCGCGAAGTGGCGGCGCGGCCCGAGACCCGCGACGCCGGCTGTATCTACCGTCAACTCGGCTGCCGCGTGCGGTGCGGTGCTTGTTTGGCGACGATGCGTGAAATCATCGATCACGTTCGGATCGAACGTATGGCCCCAGCCGACCCCGAACCGCAGTCGGTCGAGGAGTAACGCATGTCGAAACCGCAGGACGTTGTCGGCCATCCCGACGTGATCAGCGCGCTCAACGGGGCGCTCCAGGGCGAACTGACCGCCATCAACCAATACTTTCTGCACGCGCGCATGTTGGAGGATTGGGGCTTCAAGAAGCGCGGCAAGGAGGAATACGACGAGTCGATCGAGGAGATGAACCACGCGGATAAGATCATCCAGCGTATCCTGCTCCTCGGCGGCCTCCCCAACTTGCAGGAGCTCGGCAAGCTCTACATCGGCCAGGACCTGAAAGAGGTCATCCAGGGTGACCTGCTTTTGGAGCTGGAGGGTGTCGAGCACTACCGCCGCGCCATCGGCATCTGCGAGCAGCACCACGACTACGTCAGCCGTGATCTCTTGAAGGTGATCCTCGCCGATGAGGAGGAGCACCAGGACCACAACAAGACCGAGCTCGAACTGATCGAGCGCATCGGCATGGAGAACTTCGGCCAGTCGCAGATCTGAGGCCGGTTTCCACGTCCACGACCGGGTCGTCGCTCACGGCTCGACGGCCCGGTCGACACCGACGACGCGAAAGCGGCCGGCGACGAAATCCGGATCGCGGAGACCCAGGTGACCGGTGGCCGCCAGGGTCGTGCCCGGCTCGTGACCGCCGGTGACGTTGCAGCTCACCGGCACGCCGGCGCGGGCGAAGGCGTCGGCCGCCGCCTCCAGCACGTGATCGTTGGCGCTGTGGACCCGTGCCAGCGTGGCGCCGTGACGACCGACGGCGTGAACCGCGCGCTCGATACTTTCGGCGGTGTCCTCGGTCGCCACCACGAACGCGATCGGCGCCACCCGCGGTTCGGCGTAGTCGCGCTCACGGCTCGCGTTGGTGGCCAACACCAGCGGTCCGAAGGTGCGCGCCCGCGGCCAGCCCGGCACCTCCAGCCGGCGGGACTCGCGGACCGTGCGGCCGAGCGGCTGCGCCGCCCGCACCGCCTCGAGCGCCGCCTCGGAGCGCAACGCGCCCAAGACGTCGGCGACGCTACCCGCCTCGGCGAGCAGGTCCTCGACGGCACCGGCGACGCCCTGCGCGACGCCCTCGAACGACGTGTGCGCGCCCGCCGCCTCGATGCCGTCGCCGGGAACGAAGATCACCCGTGGCGCGGTCACCGTCTGACCGGCGTGGCGCACCAGCGCGACGGCGAGGTGGCGATAGAGCGCGGCCGGCGCCTCGGTGCCGTCGACGACCACGGGATTGAGCCCCGGGGTCTCCAAGTGCAGCCGGGCGTGGTGCGCGTGGCGGTCGAGCCAGTCGGCAAAGCCGCGACCGCCGGCGTAATCGATCACGCCCACCCCGGGCTCGCGCGCGAGCGCCTTGGTCACCGGGGCGTCGGCGGTGTCGACGCAGAGCTGGACGACGTCGGCCGGCAGCTCCGCCTCGACCAGCACCCGGCGCAGCGCCGCCACCACCAGCGCCAGCGGCAGCACCGCCGACGGGTTCGGCTTGACCAGGACGGGATGAGCGGTCGCCAGGCTCGCGAACAGACCCGCCGCCGCCGCCTCCCAGGGCGAGCTGGCGGTGCCGACGACGAGCGCGATGCCGCGCGGCACCACCCGAAAACGCCGTTCGAACGTCCGTTCGGGCTCACCGTCGCCCGCCGCCGACCGGCGCTCCGGAAGCGGCACCCGCTTCACCGCGGCGTAGGCCTGCGCCGTCGCCTCCAGCGCGCGGGCGAAGCCGAGCGGCCCGGAGGACTCCAGCGCCATCGCGGTGGGCTGGCCGGTGGTGTGGGCGACGGCGTGGGCGAGCCGGCCGGCGTCGGCCTCGAGCGCGGCGAGCGCCTCGAGCAGGACGCCGACGCGTTGCTCGATCGAGGTCGCCGCCCAGTCGGCGCGGACCGCCTCGGCCGCCGTCAGCCATTCCGCCGGGGTGGCGGTCGGGTAGGTGACGGCGAGGTCGAGCCCCCACGGGCTGCGCTCGGCACCCAGCCGCCCCGGCGCCGTCACCCCCGGCAGCGCGAAGGTGGTGCCGAGGAGGCCGCGAAAGCTCGCCGCCGCGGCGGCGTCGA
>CAZCVH010000110.1:0-6503 GCA_964502115.1 uncultured Geminicoccaceae bacterium | reverse complement strand
TCGAGGTCTTCCAGTGCTACGCCACCGCCGATCTCGGCCTCATCGCCTACGAGAGCGGGCCCCGCGACGGGCTCATCGTCGACGAGGCGGTGATCGTCGAGATCGTCAAGCCCGGCACCGGCGACCCGGTCGGCGCCTACGAGGTCGGCGAGGTGCTCGTCACCTCCTTCAACCCGGACTACCCGCTGATCCGCTTCGCCACCGGCGATCTTTCCGCCTTCGTGCCCGGCACCAGCGCCTGCGGACGCACCAACCGCCGCATCCGCGGCCGGCTCGGCCGCGCCGATCGCTCCGCCAAGGTGGGCGGGCTGTTCGTCCACCCGCACCAGCTCGCCGAGGTCCTGGCGCCGCACGCTCTCGCCAAGGGTCGCTTCGTCATCGACCGCGCCGGCGGCGACGACCGCCTGCGCCTCGTGGCCGAAGCCGCGGCCGCCAGCGCCGACCTCGCCGACGCGCTCGGTGCCAGCCTGCGCGAGGTGACCTCGCTGCGCGGCGAGGTCGAGCTCGTCCGCCCCGGCAGCCTCGGCGACGACGACGAGGTGATCGACGACCGACGTGGTTGAGCCCGAGACGGCCGCGGCCGCGGCGCTCGTCCGGGCGACGGCGCTCGCCTGCCGTCGTGTCGGCCGCGAGATCTTCCGTGACGTCCATCTCGAGGTGAAGGCCGGCGAGGCGCTGGTGCTGCGCGGCCCCAACGGCAGCGGCAAGTCGACGCTGTTGCGGCTGCTCGCCGGCCTGTTGGAGCCGGCGGGCGGCACCTTCGCGCTCGCGAGCGCGGGCGACGGCGGCCCCGGCTTTCACTATATCGGCCACGCCGACCCGCTGAAGCCGGGGCTCACCGTCGCCGAGAACCTGGCGTTCGTCAGCGCGCTCACCGGCCGCGGCGACGTCGAGGCCGGCCTGCGGGCGTTCGGGCTCGTCCGCCTCGCCGATGCCCCGGCGCGCCAGCTCTCGTCCGGGCAACGGCGCCGGCTCACCCTCGCCCGGCTGGCGGCGGTGGCGAAGCCGGTGTGGCTCCTGGACGAGCCGGCGGTCGGCCTCGACGCCACCAACCGCGGCCATCTCGAGAACCTGATCGAAGGCCATCGCCGCGGCGGTGGCGCGGTCCTGGCCGCGACCCACGGCGACATCGCCCTCGCCGACGCCGGGCTGTTGGATCTCGGGCGATGACCGCCGCCGCGGCGCTCTTCGCCCACGAACTGCGCCTGGCCTTGCGCTCCGGCGGCGAGATGGCGCAGGGGCTGGTGTTCTTCCTGCTCGCGCTGTCGCTGTTCCCGCTCGGCGTCGGCCCGGGCCCGGCCACCCTGGAGCGGATCGGCGTCGGGCTCATCTGGGTGCTGGCGCTCTTTGCGGTCACCCTCACCCTCGAGCGTCTCTACGCCGAGGATGCCCGCGACGGCACGCTCGACCTCTACGGCGTCTCCGCGCTCAGCTTCGAGGTCGTCGCCCTGGTCAAGGCGGCCTCGCACTGGCTCACCAGCGGGCTGCTGTTGGTCCTGTTCTCGCCGCTGATCTGCCTGCTCCTGGGGCTGCCGGCGGAAGCCTACGCCGCGGTGCCGGCGGTGCTGCTGCTCGGCACGCCGACGCTGACCCTGATCGGCGGTATCGGCGCCGCGCTGTTGGTGCAGAGCCGCCGCGGCGGTCTGTTGCTGGCGCTGATCGTGCTGCCGCTCGAGATCCCCGTCTTGATCTTCGGGGTCTCGGCGATCGAGGGCTGGGTCTCGGGGCTCGGCGCCTCGGCGCAGCTGTCGATCCTGGGCGCGATGCTGTTGGGCGCGCTCGCCCTCGCCCCCTTCGCCACCGCCGCCGCGCTGCGCCTGGCGCTGGAATGAGCGCGGGCGCCACCCCGGCGGTGGTGGCGCTCGCAATCCTCGCCTTCGTCGCCCTCGGCCTGCCCGACGCCGCCCTCGGCGTGGCGTGGCCCGGCTTGCGCGACGCCTTCGCCCAGCCGCAGAGCGGGCTCGGCCTCATCCTCGCCGCCACCGCCCTCGGCTTCCTCGCCGCCGGCAACGCCGCCGCCCACCTCCTCGAACGTCTGGGCCCGGGCCGGCTCGCCGCCGCGGCGACGGTGCTGTTGGCCGCGTCGGTCGCGGGCCAGGCGGCGGCACCGGCCTTCGCCGGCGTGCTCGCCGCGGCGACCCTTTGGGGGGTGGGCGCCGGCGCCATCGACGCCGGGCTCAACGGCTACGCCGCACGGCGCTTCTCGCACCGCCACATGAACTGGCTGCACGCCGGCTACGGCCTCGGCACCGCGATCGCACCCTTCGTCATGACCGCCGGCCTCGCGCTCGGCGCCGGCTGGCGCGGCGGCTACGCCGCGATCGCCGCGGTGCTGGCGGCACTCGCCGTCGTCTTTTGGACGCAGCGCGCCCGCTGGCCACCGCCGCAGCCGGTGACGAGCGGCACGCCGGCGCCCGCGCGCGGCGGCGTGAGCACCGCCGCGGCGCGGCACCTGGCGGCGTTCTTTCTCTATACCGGCGTCGAGGTCACCGCCGGACAGTGGGCCTTCGCGGTCTTGAGCGAAGCCCGCGGCCTCGCCACCGAAGCCGCCGGCGTCTGGACCGGCCTCTACTGGAGCGGCCTGTTCGGCGGCCGGCTCGCCGTCGGTTTCGTCGCCGACCGCCTCGGCACCGAGACCCTGATCGCGGTCGGCACCGCCGGCGTCTTGGCGGCGGCGGTGGCGTTCTGGGCGCTGCCGCTCGCCGGCGGGGCGCCGGCGCTGGTGCTGCTCGGGCTCGCCGCCGCCCCGGTGTTCCCGATGATGATGGCGCGAACGGCGGCACGCTTTCCGCTCGCCCTTGCCCGGCGGCTGTTCGGCCTGCAGGTGAGCGCGGCGATGCTGGGAGCGGTGGCCCTGCCGGCGGCGGCGGGCGCGCTCGCCGACCTGCAGGGGCTGGCGGCGGTGCCGGCCTTCCTCGCCGCGACGGCGGCGACCCTGGCCGTCACCGTGGCGGCGATCCTGCGCGACCCGCAGCCGCAAGCGACCTAAGTGCGGCGCGCCGTCCCCCTCGCATTCACCGCCACGACGCTTATACAAAGCGCATGCATTATTTCGCCAACCCGCTGCGCTTCCAGCGCCTCGCCGACGCGATCTTTCCTTACGCGCTGATCGCGACGCTGACGGCGACGGCGGTGGGGCTCTACGGCGGCCTGGTCACGGCGCCGATGGACTACCAGCAGGGCGACGCCTACCGGATCATCTTCGTGCACGTCCCGGCGGCGTGGATGGCGCTCTTCGTCTACCTGACGCTGGCGATCGCCGCGGTGGCCTCGATCGTCTGGCGCCACCCGCTGGCCGACCTCTACGGCCGCGCCGCCGCGCCGGTGGGCGCGGTCTTCTGCTTTTTGGCGCTGGTGACGGGTGCGATCTGGGGCAAGCCGATGTGGGGCACCTGGTGGGTCTGGGACGCCCGGCTCACCTCGATGCTGATCCTGTTCTTCCTCTATCTCGGCTATTCGGCGCTGGCCGACGCCTTCGACGACCCGCAGCGCGGCGCCCGCGCCGCCGCCATCCTGGCGCTGGTCGGCTCGGTCAACCTGCCGATCATCAAATTCTCCGTGGACTGGTGGAACACGCTGCACCAGCCCGCCACCGTGATGCGGCTCGACGGCCCGCAGATGCACCTGTCGATGCTGTGGCCGTTGTTGACGCTGGCGCTCGCCTTTAAGCTCTATTTCGTGACCGTGGTGATCCTGCGCATCCGCGCCGAAATCACCGAACGCCGCATCACCAACCTGCGTCTCGCCGCCGAAGCGGGAGACGACTGAGCGAGGACCACCGCCGACCGTCGCGCGGCGCACCGGCGTCGGCCGGCCTCACCAAGCAAGGAGAGCATCGTGGCGATCACGGGTTCCGATACGCTGGGTGTGCGCCGAACGCTGAACGTCGGCGACCTGGCCTACGACTACTTCTCCCTGCCCGAGGCCGAAAAGCAGATCGGCGCCGTCGACCGGCTGCCGTTCTCGCTGCGCGTGCTGTTGGAGAACCTGCTGCGCTACGAGGACGGGCGCAGCGTCACCACCGACCACGTCCAAGCGATGGCGCGCTGGGTCGACCGGCAGCGATCCGACACCGAGATCGCCTACCGGCCCGCGCGCGTGTTGATGCAGGACTTCACCGGCGTGCCGGCCGTCGTCGACCTCGCCGCCATGCGCCAGGCGATGGTCGAACTCGGTGGCGATCCCACGCTCATCAACCCGCTGAACCCCGTCGATCTCGTCATCGACCACTCGGTGATGGTCGACGCCTTCGGCACGCACGACGCCTTCAAGACCAACGTCGAGCGCGAGTACGAGCGCAACGCCGAGCGCTACGCTTTTTTGCGTTGGGGCAGCGAGGCCTTCGACAACTTCCGCGTCGTGCCGCCGGGCACCGGCATCTGCCACCAGGTCAATCTGGAATATCTGGGGCAGGTCGTCTGGACCGGTCGGGACGGCAACACCAGCGTCGCCTATCCGGACACGCTGGTGGGCACCGACAGCCACACCACGATGATCAACGGTCTCGCCGTGCTCGGCTGGGGCGTCGGCGGCATCGAGGCCGAGGCGGCGATGCTCGGCCAGCCGGTCTCGATGCTGATCCCCGAGGTCGTCGGCTTCAAGCTCACGGGTGCCTTGCCCGAGGGTGCGACCGCCACCGACCTCGTCCTCACCGTCACCCAGATGCTCCGCCGCAAGGGCGTCGTCGGCAAGTTCGTCGAGTTCTTCGGACCCGGCCTCTCCAACCTGCCGCTCGCCGACCGCGCCACCATCGGCAACATGGCGCCCGAATACGGTGCCACCTGCGGCTTCTTCCCGATCGATCAGGTGACGCTCGACTACCTCCAGCTCACCGGCCGCAAGCCCGAGCGCATCGCCCTGGTCGAGGCCTACGCCAAGACGCAGGGTCTGTGGCGTCACGACGACACGCCGGACCCGCTCTTTTCCGACACGCTCGAGCTCGATCTGGGCGACGTCGTGCCGTCGCTGGCCGGCCCCAAGCGGCCGCAGGACCGCGTCGCCGTCACCGACGCCGCGAAGGAGTTCGAGCAGGTGCTGCCGCAGCTCGCCGGCGACACGCCCTTGGACGCGACGGCACCGATCGAGGGCACCGATCTCGAGCTGCGTCACGGCGACGTGGTGATCTCGGCGATCACCTCCTGCACCAACACCTCGAACCCGGGCGTCATGGTCGCCGCCGGGCTGGTCGCCAAGAAGGCGCACGAACTCGGCCTCAAGCCCAAGCCCTGGGTCAAGACCTCCCTCGCACCGGGCTCGAAGGTGGTCACCGAATACCTCGACAAGGCCGGGCTCACCGAGCACCTCGACGCCATCGGCTTCGAGCTGGTGGGCTACGGCTGCACCACCTGCATCGGCAATTCGGGCCCGTTGCCCGACCCGATCGCCAACGCCGTCGACGACGCCAAGCTGGTGGTCACCTCGGTCCTCTCCGGCAACCGCAACTTCGAGGGACGGGTCCACCCGCAGGTCAAGGCGAACTATCTGGGCTCGCCACCCCTGGTCGTCGCCTATGCGCTTCTGGGCTCGATGACCAAGGACATCTGGACCGAGCCGCTCGGCCAGGGCAGGGACGGCCCGGTCTACCTCAAGGACGTCTGGCCCGACCCGCACGAGGTCGACGAGGTCGTGCAGGCGTGTGTCCAGCCCGGCATGTTCCTCGAGTCCTACAAGGACGTCTTCAGCGGTGACGAGCGCTGGGCGGCGATCGCCGGCGACGCCGGGGGCATGACCTACGACTGGGATCCCGACAGCACCTATGTCCGCCTGCCGCCCTATTTCGACAACATGTCGCCGACGGCACCCGAGACCGTCGCCGACATCAAGGGCGCGCGCGTGCTCGGCCTCTTCGGCGACAGCATCACCACCGACCACATCAGCCCGGCGGGCTCCATCGCCAAGTCGAGCCCGGCCGCCGAGTACCTGACGCGCTATCAGGTGCAGCCCAAGGACTTCAATTCCTACGGCTCGCGGCGCGGCAACCACGAGGTCATGATGCGCGGTACCTTCGCCAACATCCGCCTCAAGAACCAGATGGCGGACGGCAAGGAGGGCGGCTGGACCAAGCTCATGCCGGACGGCGAGCTCATGACGATCTACGACGCCGCCATGGAATACCAAAAGCGCGGCCTGCCGCTGGTGATCTTCGGCGGCCAGGAGTACGGCACCGGCTCGTCACGCGACTGGGCCGCCAAGGGCACGAACCTGTTGGGCGTGAAGGCCGTGATCACCGAGAGCTTCGAGCGCATCCATCGCTCGAACCTCGTCGGCATGGGCGTCCTGCCCTGCAACTTCACGGGCGGCGAGACCTGGCGGTCGCTCGACCTCGACGGCTCCGAGGTGGTCGACATCACCGGCCTCGAGGCCAAGCTCGAGCCGCGGATGAGCCTCGGCTGCAAGATCACCCGGGCCGACGGCTCGGTGAAGGAGATCGAGATCCTCTCGCGCCTCGATACGGTCGACGAGGTCGACTACTACCGCCACGGCGGCATCCTGCACTACGTGCT
>CAZCVH010000109.1:2543-6555 GCA_964502115.1 uncultured Geminicoccaceae bacterium | reverse complement strand
GGGGGCGGCAACGTGATGCAGCGCGCGGCGCATGCGTTCGGCCCGGCGCTCGGCCTCGGCCACGTCGCCGGGGACGAGCGCGGCGAACTCCTCGCCGCCGATGCGGCCGAACCAGGCGTCGTCGCCGGCGCCGGCGTCGAGCTGGGTCGCGGCGGCGCGCAGGACGTCGTCACCGATGCCGTGGCCGAAGCGGTCGTTGATCGCCTTGAAATGGTCGAGGTCCATCAGGACCACCGTCGCCGGCCCCGGCCGCTGCAGGCGTCGGCTGGCGCCGGCGAGCCAAGCCCGGCGGTTGGCGACGCCGGTGAGCGAATCGCGCTCGCTGAGATGGGCGAGATCCCGCAGCGCGACGCCGAGTTGCGCCACCGCGGCCAGTACCAGGGCGAGGATCTGCGGGTTCCCGCTCGCGGAGGTCGCCGGGTCGGCGACGATCATCGTCGCACCCACCAGCACCACCAGCGCGGCGTGGGTCTGCGCCGCCGGCGCCAGGCGAGCGATGAGCAGGAGGGCCAGCATCGGGCCGTAGCTCGCGACCGCGACGCCGCCCGCCATCTGCGCGAGCTCGGGCGTGCGGACCAGGACGACGATGCCGAGGGCGGCGACGAGCAGCAGCCCGACCGCCGCCGGCCGCGGCCGGGCGGGCGTGGGCTCGTCGTCGGGGACGACGGCGCCGGGGCCCAGCAGCCGCTGCAGCATCGGAGCGAGGCTCAAGGCGAAGAACGAAGCGGTGGTGGCGATACCGACCAGATCGCCGGTGAACCAGGGCATGAACAGCGCCAAGGCGGCGCCGGGGGCGACCGCGCCGGTGGCGACGACCACCAATACGCCCACCGCCGCCGAGCCCGCCGCGGCCAGCGGCCAGACCGCGAGCATGGTGAGCGCCGACGTGGCATCGGTGAAAAAGCGGGTCGCGGCCAGCCGACGGCAAAACGCGACGGCGACCACGAGGGGCAGGGCGTGGGCGCCGGCCTGGACGGCGATGAGCGGCGCCTGCGCCGCCGGTTCCGCCATCACGATCGTCCAGTCGCGCGCCAACGCGGTGCCCACCAGCACGGCGCCGGCGAGCACCGGCCATTCCTTTCGTCGCAGCACCAGCGCCAACGCGAAGGTGAGCCCGGCGGGCGGGTACCACAGGCTCGCATGGTGCAGGACGCCGACGACGTCGGCGAGCCGCCAGAGCAGAAACCAGAGCACGCCCAGCGCGACCGCGGTCACGATGCGCCGGCGCCCGACCTTGGAGAACAATCGCACGGTCGCAGCCTCGCCAAGTAATTTCGGCGTCGCCCCGGGGATGACGCCGACGCGATAATCTTTACGAGTTATATACCGTCCACGTTCGCGGTTCCACCCTGGCGTGAAGCGCTCGGGTACGGCCTTCGCGTTCGCGCGAGATGGCCGGCGACCGACGCGGCGTGGTTGACGTCCGCCGTCCATCTCGCCAAGCCGGGGCTCTCGCCGCGCCGGGACCCGAGACGCCATGCATCACGCCACGCTTGCACCGCCACAGGCCGCCCGCCGGCCGAGCCGTCGCGAGGTCTTCGCGACCACGCTGGTCGACGACTACGCCTGGCTGCGCGATCCGAACTATCCCGAAGTCACCGATCCGGACGTCCTGGCCTATCTGGAGGCGGAGAACGCCTACGCCGACGCCGTTCTCGCGCCTCGGCGCGACCTCGAGGCCGTCTTGTTCGCCGAGCTCAAGGGCCGCCTCAAGGACGACGACGCCGGCGTGCCGACCCCGCACGGCCCCTATCTCTACGGCTGGCGCTTCGAGCCCGGCGCGCAGTACCGCCGATGGTACCGGCGCCCGCGCGACGGTGCCGGTGGGGAGCAGCTCTTCCTCGACGAGCCCCGCCTCGCCGAGGGGGCGGCCTATTTCAATCTGCGCAGCTTTCAGCCGTCGCCCGGTCACGGCCTCGTCGCCTACGCCACCGACCGCGACGGCAGCGAGCGCTACGTCATCGAGGTGATCGAGCCGGCCACGGGGCGCGCCCTCGACGACCGCGTCGCCAACAGCTCGGGGACGCCGGTCTGGGCCGACGACCGCACCTTCTTCTACTGCGAGCTCAACGAGCAGCTGCGGCCGTTTCGGGTCCGCCGCCACGTCCTGGGCACGCCGGCGCAAGAGGATCCGACCGTCTTCGAGGAGGCCGATCCGGGCTTCTTCGTCGCCGTCGCCAAGACCCTGACCGAGGACTTCGTGCTGATCGCCACGGGCGACCACGTCACCTCCGAGATCCACCTCGTCCCCACCGCGGCGCCGGCGGCCGAGCCGCGCGTGGTGGCTCCGCGGCGCGCCGGCCACGAGTACAGCCTCGCCCAGCGCGGCGATCGTTTCCTCGTCACCACCAACGACCGCCACCGCAACTTCCGGCTGGTCGACGCCCCCGTCGACGCGCCCGAGGAGGCCAACTGGCGCGAGCTCGTCGCCGGCTCCGAGGCGGTCTATCTCTTGGGCGTCGTCGGCTTTCGCGACTTCGTGGTGATCGCCACCCGCGAGCGCGGGCTGGTGCAGATCCGCCTGCACTACGACGACGGCCGGGTGGTCGCGGTGCCCTGGCCGGAGCCGACCTACGCCGCCGGGCTCGCCAACAACCTCGAATACGCCACCGACCGGGTGCGGCTGCGCTACAGCTCGATGGTGACGCCGGCCTCGATCATCGACTTCCACCCCGACGCCGGCCGGATGGAGACCCTCAAGGTCCAGGAGATCCCCTCGGGCTACGATCCGACGCGCTATCGCAGCGAACGGCTGGAGGCGACGGCGGCCGACGGCGCGCGGGTGCCGGTCTCGCTGGTCTACCCGGCGGATTTTTCGCGCGACGGTCGGGGCCCGCTGCTGCTCACCGGCTACGGCTCCTACGGCATGGGGCTGGATCCGGGCTTCTCGACCTCGCGGCTGTCGCTCCTGGACCGCGGCTTCGCCGTCGCCATCGCCCATGTCCGCGGCGGCGACGAGCTCGGCCGCGGCTGGTACGAGGACGGCAAGCTGGACAGGAAGCCCAACACCTTCTCGGACTTCATCGCCTGCGCCGAGCATCTCGTCGCCGACGGCTGGACATCGGCCGGCCGCATCGCGATCGAGGGCGGTTCGGCGGGCGGCATGCTGGTGGGCGCGGTCTTGAACCGGCGCCCGGAGCTCTGGGGCTGCGCGCTCGCGCTCGTCCCCTTCGTCGACGTGCTCAACACGATGATGGACGCGAGCCTGCCGCTCACCCCGATCGAGTGGCCGGAATGGGGCAACCCGCTGGCGGACGAGGGGGCCTTTCGCACCATCCTCGCCTACAGCCCCTACGACAACGTCACCGCGCAGGCCTACCCGCCCATGTTCGTGCGCGCCGGCATCGCCGATCCGCGCGTGACCTACTGGGAGCCGGCGAAATGGGTGGCGAAGCTGAGAGCCACCAAGACCGACGCCAACAGCCTGGTGCTGCGCACCAACATGGACGCCGGCCATTTCGGCGCCTCGGGCCGCTACGACGAGCTGAAGGAGCGGGCCGAGGAGTTCGCCTTCCTCTTGGGCTGCTTCGGGCGCGATGCCTGAGCCCGACCCGCCCGCGGTCGAGCTGGTCGAGGTCGTGGCCTCCAAGCGTTCGGGACATCACGCCTTCATCAACTGGTTCTGCGACCACTCCGCGCGCCCGCTGATCTGTTTCAACAACGTGTGGCCGACGCCCCGGCCGCGCCTTCGCCACCTGCGCGTCGCCCACGCCGATCTCACGACGACCGACGCGGCGTTGAAGCGCTCGCCGCTGGAGCTGCTCACCAGCTTTCCGCTGCTCACCGTGGTCAATTTCGAGGGGCGTCTGCTCACCAACATCGACCGATGGAATCGCGAATTTCTGCTGCCGCGGACGACCAAAACCGTCCGGCGGATCGTGTTCCTGCGCGATCCGGTCAATACGGCGGCCTCGTTGGCGTGGCGGACCAAGAGCCACGACTACAACGACCTGTTTCGGTTCTTTCATCAGATCCACGCCATCGAGGATCTGTTGACGACGGCGCTGGACGC
>CAZCVH010000109.1:0-2443 GCA_964502115.1 uncultured Geminicoccaceae bacterium | reverse complement strand
GCGCCGGCGGTGGACGAGGTGGTGCCGTTCTGGCGGTGGCAGGAGGACGACGGGTATCGCTTTGACCTCGCGCGCCGCTGGCGCCTGCGCGACGCGGCGCTGCCCGAGGACGTCGCGCGCTTCGGCGGCGGCAGCTCCTTCGGGGACACCGCCTTCGCCGGCGACGATCGGCGCCGGCTCTACACGCGGTGGCGGCAGGCGTCGAACTCGCCGTTGTTCCTCGCACCCTTCACCGACGATCGCTTCTGCGCGCTCACCCGCGCCTATATCGACACCTACGGCGACGGCGCCGACGTCGCGCCCGCCGATCTGGACGCGGTCGTCCGCGCCGCGCGGGGCTCGGAGCTGGCGGCGCGATGGAAGCGCCGGTTCCTCGACGGGCTGCGCGCGGGCGGGCGGGCGTTGCTGGTGGAACTCGAACGCTCGCCGAGCCGCCCCTACCGCGAGTATCTGCGCGCGCGCCTGCGGTTGCGGCTGGCGCGGGGGTGAGCGGCCCCGGACCGCCCGCGCCCCGCGCGCACGAGCTCAGGCCGCGCGCAGGTCCGCCGGCACGCCGGCGTCGAGCGCGCGATCGAGGTCGTCGGCGAGATCCTGGGGGTCCTCGAGCCCGACCGACAGGCGCAACAGGTCGGCGCCGATCCCGAGCGCCGTGCGTTCGGCCTCGGGGATGCGCGAGTGGGTCGTCGTCGCCGGGTGGGTGACGAGCGAGCGGCTGTCGCCGAGGTTGTTGGAGAGCTTCACCAGCCGCAGCGCGTTCATCACCGCGAAGGCCTCGCTGCGGCCGCCGTGCACCCGAAACGCGACCAGGTTGCCGCCCGCCGCCATCTGGCGTCGGGCCAGCTCGTGCTGCGGGAAGCCGGCGGAGCCGGGGTAGAGCACCTCCTTCACCGCCGGGTGGCGCTCCAAAAAGGCGGCGACGCGCTCCGCTCCGGCGACGTGCTCGCGCATCCTGAGCTCCAGCGTCTCCAGACCCTTGGAGAGCACCCAGGCGTTGAACGGGCTGAGACTCGGCCCGGTGTTCTTGAGATAGGGCTGCAGCACGTCCTTGCGGGTGGCGGCGTCGGTGAGGACGACGCCGCCGAGACAGCGGCCCTGGCCGTCGATGTGCTTGGTGGCGGAATAGACCACCATGTCGGCGCCGAGGGCGAGCGGCTTTTGGAGCACCGGCGTCGCGAAGACGTTGTCGACGACGACCCTGGCGCCGGCGCGGTGCGCGAGCGCGCTCACCGCCTCGATGTCGACCAGCTCGAGCGTCGGATTGGCCGGGGTCTCGAAGAAGACGAGCCGGGTCGGCTCGACGAGCGCGCGCGCCCAGGCGTCGAGGTCGGTGCCGTCGACGAGCACCACCTCGATGCCGAAGCGCGGCAGCAGCTCGGTCACGATCCAATGACAGGAACCGAAGAGGAGCCGCGCCGAGACGACGCGGTCCCCGGCCTCGAGCTGGCTCATCAAGGCGGCGTGGACCGCGGCCATGCCGGTGGCGGTGGCGGCGGCGTCCTCCGCGCCCTCGAGCAGCGCCATCCGCCGCTCGAAGGCGTCGACGGTGGGGTTGGCGACACGGCTGTACTGGTAGCCGGGATCGCGCTCGGCGAAGCGCGCCTCGGCGTCCTCGGCACGGTCGTAGACGAAGCCCGAGGTCAAGAACAGCGCCTCGGAGGTCTCGCCGAGCGGCGTCCGCTCACCGCCCTCGTGGATCATGCGCGTCCGCATGCGCCAGCCGTCCGTCATGCCACGTCCTCGATGCCTCCGGTCGCCCGAGGCGGCAGCATCGGTGGTTCGACGCGCCGCCGCAAGGGCCGGCGCAACGCGTGCGGCCCCCCGGCCGTTGTAGGGTAAAGCGGCGAAGGAACGCGCGATGCAGCAGGAACCGGAAATCACCTTCAAGAACACGGACGTGTCGCCGGCGATGGAGGCGCGCATCCGCGACCGCATCCAGCGGCTCGAGCGCTTCCACAACGGCATCATCGGTTGCCGCGTCGTGGTCGAGGAGGGCCACAAGGCGCCGGCGAGCGCCAAGAACCCGCTGGCCTTGACGCTGGAGGTGCAGATCCCCGGTCGGCTGCTGGCCAGCCACGGCGAGGAGGAGATCCGCGCGGCCAAGGACAACACCGGCAGCCTCGTCACCCGTGTCTTCGAGGCGATGGAGCACCAGCTCGACGGCGCCGTCGCGCGGGCCCAGCGGCGGGTCAAGGCGCACAGCGCCGACCACGAGATCGGCCGCGTCAGCCGGCTGTTCGCGCACCAGGGCTACGGCTTCGTCCAGGTGGGCGAGGGCACCGAGCTCTATTTCACCGAGAACGTGTTGCACGGCCTCGCCATCGGCGACCTCGAGGAGGGCACGCCGGTGGTGGTCAGCCGCGCCCACGAGGACGGCCCGATGGGGCCGATGGCCAACGCGGTCCGCCGCCTCGGCGACGAGGACCGCATGCCGTTTTGAGCGATC
>CAZCVH010000108.1:0-6574 GCA_964502115.1 uncultured Geminicoccaceae bacterium | reverse complement strand
CGTGGCCCAGGGCGGCGATGCGGCCGGCGGTGACGCCGATGTCGGCGGTGAAGACGTCGGCGGCGGTGGCGACCGTGCCGCCCTTCACCACCAGATCGAACGTGGTCATGCACCGCGCTCCGAGCTAAGGCTCGTTTCGCTCGGATCGCTAGCACGGAGCCGTCGGGGGAGCCATGCCCGCCCAGCCCATCGTCATCGTCAATCCGAACTCGAACCCCGAGGTGACCGCCGCTCTGGAGCGCGGTGTCGCGCCGCTGCGCTTTCAAGGCGGGCCGTCGATCACCTGCGAGACGCTCGCGGGCGCCCCCTTCGGGATCGAGACCGAGGCCGACGTCGAGGCCGTCACCCGCCCGCTCGCCAAGCGCATCGCCAAAGGCGACGCCGCGGCCTGGGTCATCGCGTGTTTTTCCGACCCCGGGCTCGCGGTCTGCCGCGAGCTCGCCGACGTTCCGGTCTTCGGGAGCGGCGAGAGCGGGCTGCTGGCGGCGCTGCAACGCGGCGACCATGTCGGCGTCGTCGCGGTCTCGCGGCGCTCGATCTCGCGCCACCGGCGCCAGCAGCGCATGCTCGGGATCGAGCGGCGGATCGCCGGCGAGCGCGCGCTCGAGCTCACCGTCGGCGAGCTCGCCGACGAGACCGCGACCTGGCGCCGGCTCGACGACGTCGCCCGCAAGCTCAAGGAGAAGGACGGTGCCGACGTGCTCGTGCTCGGCTGTGCCGGGATGGCGCGCTACCGCCGCCGGCTGGCGGGCGAGCTCGGACTGGCGGTGATCGATCCGACCCAGGCCGCGGTGGTCACCGCCCTGGGCGCGGTGGCGCTCGCCCGGGCGGAGATTTGAGCCGATGATCGCGCTGTTGTTCGACGAGGTGCGCACCGGCCGCGCCGGCCGCCTCGCCTTCGTCAAGGGGCTGGTCCTGCTGGTCGTCACCTTCGCCGTCGCGAGCGTGGTGCTGCAGGCCCTGTTCGCCTTCGCCGAGAGCTTCAGCGCCGACGGCGCCACGCCGGGGCTGGTCGGCCTGGTCGTCCAGCTCGTCGGCTTCGCGCTCGCCGGCGTCGTCGCCGCGCTCGCGCTCACGCTGATCTACGCCTTTTTGAACCTGATCGCCAAACGCCTGCGCGACATCGGCCTGCCGGCGTGGAAGGCGCTGGCGGTGATCTTCGCGCTCGGCGCCGCCTTCTCGCTCGGCACCCCGCCCGGCGCCGCCTTCGGCTATATCGGCACGGTCTGGCTGTTGCTGTTCTTTCTGCCGGCCTTTCGGCCGCGCCACTGACACCGGCGGCGGTGCGCCGGCTCCGCCTCGCCGCCGCCCGGCGCGGTGCGGGAGGGGAGGGGAACCGCCCGCCCGGAGCCGACGTTGCGGTCTTCGCACCGCGTCACGCTGGCACGGATGGGCCCATGACGGACGATCGCAAAGCGCTCAGGCTGGTCATCGAAGGTCGCGTCCAGGGGGTCGGCTTTCGCGCCTGGATGGTCGACGTCGCCAACGCCATGGGCGTCGACGGCTGGGTCCGCAACCGCCGCGACGGCGCCGTCGAGGCGCTGGTCGCCGGCGAGCCGGCGGCCGTCGAGCGCGTCCTCGCCAAGACCCGCGAGGGCCCGCCGACGAGCCGGGTGACGGCCGTGCGCGAGCACCCGGCCGACGATGCGGTCGGCCCGGGCTTCGACGCCGTCGCCACGGTCTGAGCGCCGCCCCTTGGCCCGGCGGCCGCGGTCAGCTACGTCCCCAGAAAGCGGTATCGGGGAGGTGGCATCATGCAGACCCATTTCACGCCGGCGCAGCTCGAGGATCCGGACACGCGCGAGTCCGAGAAGATCCTGCGGACCTGCGTCCATTGCGGCTTTTGCACCGGGACGTGTCCCACCTTCGTGCTCCTGGGCGACGAACTCGACAGCCCGCGCGGGCGCATCTACCTCATCAAGGACATGCTGGAGAACGACAAGCCGCCGAGCGCCAAGGTCGTCAAGCACATCGACCGCTGCCTGTCGTGCCTCTCCTGCATGACCACCTGCCCCTCGGGGGTGCACTACCAGCACCTGGTCGACCACGCCCGCGCCCACATCGAGGCGACCTACACCAGGCCGTGGCACGACCGGGCGCTCAGATGGCTGTTGTGCCAGCTCGTCCCGCGCCCGCGGCTGTTTCGCTGGTCGCTGCGCGGCGCCCAGCTGGCGCGTCCGGTCAAGGGGCTCTTCCGCGGCCGCATGCGGGCGATGCTGGAGCTGGCGCCGGCACACCTCCCGGCGCCGTCGCCGGTCGACCGCGCGCAGGTCATCCCGGCCGAGGGCGAACGCCGCGCCCGCGTCGCGATCCTCACCGGCTGCGCCCAGCAGGTGCTCGACACCCGCATCAACGAGGCCACCGTGCGGCTTTTGACCCGCCACGGCGTCGAGGTGGTGGTGGCCGAGGGCATGGGCTGCTGCGGTTCGATGGTGCACCATCTGGGCGGGATCGAGACCTCCCACCGCCAGGCCGCGGCCAACGTCGAGGCCTGGTGGCGCGAGACCGCCGCCGCCGGCGGCGAGGGGCTGGACGCCGTGGTGATCAACGCCTCGGGCTGCGGCACCACGGTCAAGGACTACGGCTTCATGTTCCGCGACGACCCGGCGCTCGCGGAGAAGGCCGAGACCATCGCCGGGCTCGCCCGGGACGTCACCGAATTCGTGCTCGAGCTCGGCCTGCGCGAGCCGGCCCGCCGCACCGGCCTGACCGTGGCCTATCACAACGCGTGCTCGATGCAGCACGGCCAGCAGCTCGGGGCCAAGCCGCAAACCCTCCTGAAGAAGGCGGGTTTCAAGGTGAAGGGCGTGCCCGAGGGCCATCTCTGCTGCGGCTCGGCCGGCATCTACAACATCCTGCAGCCCGAGATCGCCGGCCAGCTGCGCGACCGCAAGCTCGCCAACATCGACAAGACCAAATCCGAGGTCGTCGCCACCGGCAATATCGGCTGCATGACCCAGCTCGGCCCGACGAGCGCGGTGCCGATCGTCCACACCGTCGAATTGCTGGACTGGGCCACCGGCGGGCCGCTGCCGGCGGCGCTCGAAGGGCGGGTGGCCGACGCCACGCCGGAGCTGGAGGTGGCGGCGAGCTGACCCACCCGGCGGCGATCGCGCCGGCGGCGCGGTGCGGGCAGCGGTGGCGCAGTGGTGACGGCCGAGGTGACGAGGCGACGGGGGCGGAGGAGGCGACGGGGCCGGCGGGACCGGCGACCGCCGACCCCGCCCGCGTCCCCGCCGGATCGCGTCAGGCGAGCGCGTCCACGGCCCGGCGGGTCATCACCTTGACCAGGTTGGCGCGGTAGGCGGGCGAGGCGTGGATGTCGCTGTTGAGGTCGTCGGCGGGCATCGCCAGCGGATCGATCGCCTCGGGACGGAAGTCCCGGGCGAGGGCTTCCTCGGCCGCCGTCCAGCGAAAGACGCAAGGCCCGGCACCGGTGATCGCCACCCGCACGCCGCCCGCGGTCCGCGCCACGAACGCACCGGCCATCGAGTAGCGCGACGCCGGGTTGGGGAACTTCATGTACTTGGCCTGCGCCGGCACCGGGAAGCTGACGTGGGTGACGACCTCGTCCTCCTCGAGCGCGGTCTCGAACATGCCGGTGAAGTAGTCGTCGGCCTCGATCTTGCGCCGGTCGGTCGAGACCGTGGCGGCGAGGCCGAGCACCGCTCCCGGATAGTCCGAGGCCGGGTCGTTGTTGGCGATCGAGCCGCCGAGCGTGCCGCGGTTTCTGACCTGCGGGTCGCCGATGGCCTCGGCGAGCTCGGCGAGTGCGGGGATCTTCGAGCGCACCAGATCCGATTGCGCGACCGCGGCGTGGGTGGTCATGCCGCCCACGACCACGGTGTCGTCGCCGTCGCGGCAGATGCCGACGAGCTCCCTGACGCCGCCCAGGTCGACGACGTCCGACGGCATCGCCAAGCGCTGCTTCAGGGTCGGGATCAGGGTCTGCCCGCCGCCCATGAACGTGCCGTCCTCGGCCTCGCGCAGGAGGCTCAGCGCCTCCTGCAGGTTCGCCGGTCGGTGGTAGTTGAACGCGTACATCGCTCGCCCCTCCCTATGCCGCGGCCTCGGCCCGCGCACCTCGGATCGCCCGCCACACCTTCTCGGGCGTCGCCGGCATCGACAGCCGCGCCCCGATCGCCTCCGCGATGGCGTTCATCAACGCCGGCGGCGAGCCGATCGCCCCGGCCTCGCCGCAGCCCTTCACCCCCAACGGGTTGTGGGTGCAGGCGGTCTCGGTGGTGGCGACGTCGAAGCCCGGCAGGTCGTCCGCCCGCGGCATGCAGTAATCCATGTAGGAGCCCGTCAGCAGCTGACCGCTCGCGGGATCGTAGACGGTATGCTCCATCAGCGCCTGACCGATGCCCTGGGCGAGCCCACCGTGGACCTGGCCCTCGACGATCATCGGGTTCACCACCTTGCCGAAGTCGTCGACGGCGGTGAATTTCTCGATCTCGACCCGGCCGGTCTCCGGGTCGACCTCGACCTCGCAGATGTAGGTGCCGGACGGGTAGGTGAAGTTGGCCGGATCGTAGAAGGCCGTCTCCTCCATCCCCGGCTCGAGCCCCTCGGGGTAGTCGTGCGGGACGTAGGCCGCGAAGACGATCTCGCCGATGGACTTCGCGCGGTCGGTGCCGCGCACGGTGAACCGGCCGTCGTCGAAGGCGATGTCGGCCTCGCTGGCCTCCAGGAGGTGGGCGGCGATCTTCTTGCCCTTGTCGATCACCTTCTCGGCGGCCTTGACCAGCGCCGAGCCGCCGACGGCGAGCGAGCGCGAGCCGTAGGTGCCCATGCCCATCGGCGTCTGGTCGGTGTCGCCGTGCAGGATCTCGATGTCCTCCATCGGCACGCCGAGCTTGGAGGCCATGACCTGGGCGAAGGTGGTCTCGTGGCCCTGGCCGTGGCTGTGCGAGCCGGTGAAGACCTGCAGCTTGCCGGTGACCGAGAAGCGGACCTTGCCGGCCTCCCACAGGCCGACGCCGGCGCCGAGTGCCCCTACCACCCGCGACGGCGCGATGCCGCAGGCCTCGATGTAGCAGGAGAAACCGACGCCGCGCAGCTTGCCGCGCGCCTCGGCCTCGGCCTTGCGCGCGGGAAAGCCCCGGTAGTCGGCGAGCTCGAGCGCGGCGTCGAGATGCGCCTCGTAATTGCCGGTGTCGTAGGTCAGCGCCACCGGCGTCTGGTAGGGGAAGTCCTCCGGCCGGATGAAGTTGAGCCGGCGCAGCTCGGCCGGATCGCGTCCGGTCTCCTGCGCCGCCTGCTCGACCAACGTCTCGACGACGTAGGTGGCCTCGGGCCGGCCGGCGCCGCGATAGGCGTCGACCGGTGCCGTGTTGGTGTAGAGCGCGTCGACCTCGCAATGGATCGCCGGCGTCTTGTACTGCCCCGCCAACAGCGTGGCGTAGAGATAGGTCGGGATCGAGGAGGCGAAGGTCGAGAGATAGGCCCCCATGTTCGCCGTGGTGTGGACCTTGAGCCCGGTGAAGCGGCCGTCGGCGTCCAGCGCCAGGCTCGCCGTCGTGACGTGGTCGCGGCCGTGGGCGTCGGCGAGGAAGCTCTCGCTGCGCTCGGCCACCCACTTCACCGGCACGCGCAGCCGGCGGGCGGCCCAGAGGCAGACGCACTCCTCGGCGTAGATGAAGATCTTCGAGCCGAAGCCGCCGCCGACGTCCGGCGCCACCACCCGGAACTTGTGCTCGGGTGCCAGGCCGACGAAGGCCGACATCACGAGCCGCGCGACGTGCGGGTTCTGGCTCGTGGTGTAGAGGGTGTGGTGGTCGGTCGCCGGATCGTAGGCGCCGATGGCCGCGCGCGGCTCCATGGCGTTGGGCACGAGCCGGTTGTTGGTGATCTCGATCTCGGTGACGTGCGCCGCGCTCGCGAGCGCCTGCTCGGTCGCGCCCTTATCGCCGAGCTCCCACTCGTAGACGGTGTTGCGCGCGATCTCGTCGTGGACGGTCGCCCCGTCGCGCGCCGTGGCGAGATCGACGACCGCCGGCAGCTCGTCGTAGTCGACCTCGACGAGGTCGGCCGCGTCGCGGGCCTCGGCCCAGGTCCCGGCGACGACGACGGCGACCTGGTCGCCGACGTAGCGGACCTTGTCCTCGGCGATGATCGGATGGGCTCCGGCCTTCATGTCGGAGCCGTCCTTCGACTTGACCATCCAGCCGCAGATCAGCCCGCCGATGCCCTCGGCGGCGACGTCCGCGCCGGTGAGCACGCCGATCACCCCCGGCGCCGCCGCGGCCGCGGTGGTGTCGACGCGCCTGATCGCGGCGTGCGCCAAGGGCGAGCGCACGAAGCAGGCGTAGGCCTGGCCGGGCAGGTCGATGTCGTCGGTGTAGCGGCCGTGGCCGGTGACGAAGCGCTTGTCCTCGGTGCGCCTCGTGCGCGCCCCGATGCCGTTTTCGGTCATCTCGTTTCCCCTCCCCGAACGCGCGCTCGCGTCACTCGGCGGCGGCGCGGCTGCCGCCGGTGGCCTCGGCGGCGGCCTGAATGGCCTTGACGATGTTGTGGTAGCCGGTGCAGCGGCAGATGTTGCCCTCGAGCCAGTCGCGGATCTCCGGCTCGC
>CAZCVH010000107.1:3659-6578 GCA_964502115.1 uncultured Geminicoccaceae bacterium | reverse complement strand
GCCGCGCGCGCCAGGCGGCGGGGATGGCGGCGACGCCGTGGCGGGCGCCGAGCCAGCTGCCGACCAGCATGGCGCGGCCGGCGTTGTCGCCGCGGGCGCGGCAGGTGGCGCGGATCGCCTCGGCCGCATCGTCGCCGAAGGCCAGGGCCGCCTGCAGCGCCGCCGGAAACGCCTGCACCAGCCGGCAGGCGCGGCCCATCTCGGCGGTGACCTCGGCGACGGCGCGGTCGCGCTCGCGGCGCGCGGTGTCGAGATGGCCGCCGAGCTCGGCGCCCAGGGGCGTGCGCCGATCCAGCATGGCGTCGACGCGCGCGAGGGCGCCGTCGAGGTCGTGGCCGGCGAGGAGGTGCTCCAGCAGCCGGGCGTGGGTGCAGGCGTAGGCGACGGCGCGGTCGTTGTCCTGCAGGACGCGGGTGAAGGCGTCGACGTCGAGCATCAAGGCGGGATGGCCGAGCCGCAGCACCACCAGGGGCGCGAGGCGCGCCGGCGTGACGTTCTGGTCGTCGTCGGCGCCGTGGTCGAAGGGCGCGCCCGCGGTCAGCCGGGCGCGGGCGTCGAGGAGATGGCGCGTCGGCGCGTCGACATAAGAGCCGGGGGCCGGCTCTCGGTAGCGCGCGACCAGGGCGCGGCCGTAGGCGGCGGGGTCGACGCCGTGGGCGGCGAGGGTCTCCAGGAGCGCCAACGCGCCCTCGCCGCCATGGGTGAGGTCGCCCGGCAGCTTGCCGTGATGGTAGTGTCCGGGGGCGGGTGTGTCGAAGCCCTCGGGTCCGTTCGCGAAGCGCGCGGCGAAGGCGGCGGCGTCGTAGATCCAGTGGCTGCCGAGGCAGTAGGCGTCGCCCGCGAACAGACCCCAGACGGCGCCCGCGAGGCGGTCGTCGGCGGAGGTCGTCGGGGACGTCGCGGGCTCGGTCATCGCCGCGTTCGGATAGGGCAGCAGCCGCTCGCTGACAACCGCCGCGGCGGGCTGGCCTCGACACCCGTGGTGTCCTAGGTTCGCGCGGCGCGCGAGCGGAGGAGAACGGCATGTGCGGGATCGTAGGCTTGCTGGGTCGGCGTCCGGCCGGCCCGCTCTTGATCGACGGGCTCAAGCGGCTGGAATACCGCGGCTACGACAGCGCCGGCATCGCCACGCTCGCCGACGGCCACATCGAGCGCCGCCGCGCCGAGGGCAAGATCGCGCGGCTCGAGGCCGTCGTCGGCGATCGGCCGGTGGGCGGGACCGTCGGCATCGGCCACACCCGCTGGGCGACCCACGGCAAGCCCAACGAGATCAACGCCCACCCGCATCTCGCCCACGGCATCGCCGTGGTGCACAATGGCATCATCGAGAACTACCGAAAGTTGAAGCAGCGGCTCGCCGCCGCGGGGCACCGCTTCGAGACCGAGACCGACACCGAGGTCGTCCCGCACCTCGTCGCGGCGCATCGCGCCGAGGGGCTGGGCCCGGTCGAGGCCACCGCCGCCGCCTTCGCCGAGCTCGACGGCGCCTACGCGCTGTTGGTGCTGTTCGAGGACGACCCGGACCTGTTGATGGCGGCGCGCAAGGGCAGCCCCTTGGCCATCGGCTACGGCGACGGCGAGATGTACGTCGGCTCGGACGCCACCGCGCTCGCGCCCCTGACCGACCGCATCCAGTATCTCGAGGAGGGCGACTGGGCGGTGGTCCGCGAGGCCGGGGCTTCGATCCACGACGCGCAAGGCCGCCCGGTCGAGCGCAAGATCGGCCAGACGGCGTTCTCCGGCGCGCTGATGGGCAAGGGCAATTTCCGCCATTTCATGGACAAGGAGATCCACGAGCAGCCGGCGGTGCTCGGCGACACGCTGCACGCCTTCGGCATCCACGAGGGCGGCCTGCAGCTGCCGACGCTGCCGTTCGACTTCGCGGCGCTCAGGCGCCTGCACGTCGTCGCCTGCGGCACCGCCTCGCTCGCGGGCATGGTCGGCAAATACTGGTTCGAACGCTTCGCCAAGCTGCCGGTGGAGTGGGACATCGCCTCGGAGTTCCGCTACCGCGCGGCGCCCTTGGCGGCGGACGAGGCCGCGCTCTTCATCTCGCAGTCGGGCGAGACCGCCGACACGCTCGCCTGCCTCAGGCTCTGCCGCGAGCTCGGCATGGCGACCGTGGGGCTCGTCAACGTGCCGGAGAGCTCGATCGCGCGCGCGGCGTCGGGGGTGCTGCGCACCCTTGCGGGCCCCGAGATCGGCGTGGCGTCCACCAAGGCGTTCACCACCCAGCTCGCCACGCTCGCCTGTCTGGCGCTCGCCGCCGGCCGGGCGCGTGGCACCCTCGCCGAGGCCGAGCTGGCGGCGGGGCTGGAGGCGCTCGCCTCCTTGCCGGGCTCGGTGCGCGCGGCGCTGGGCTGCGCCGAGCAGACCCGCGCCATCGCCGAGACCTTCGGCACCGTGCGCGACCTGCTCTACATCGGCCGCGGCGTGAACTACCCGATCGCCCTCGAGGGCGCGTTGAAGCTCAAGGAGATCACCTACATCCACGCCGAGGGCTACGCCGCCGGCGAGCTCAAGCACGGCCCGATCGCGCTGGTCGACGAGCAGACGCCGGTGGTCGTGGTCGCACCCTCCGACGAGGTGTTCGCCAAGACCGCGAGCAACATGCAGGAGGTGGTCGCGCGCGGCGGCCGGGTGCTGTTGGTGACGGACGCGCGCGGCCGCGCCGAGATCGGCGAGGAGGCGAGCTGGGTCATCGAGATGCCGACCGTCGCACCGCTGGTGGCGCCGATCGTCTACGCCGTGCCGCTGCAGCTTCTGGCCTACCACGTCGCGGTCTGGCGCGGCACCGACGTCGATCAGCCCCGCAACCTGGCGAAGTCGGTGACGGTGGAGTGAGCCGGGCGCCGCCGGCGCGGCGCCACCGCCGTCGGACCGCGCGGGCGACGCCCCACCGAGCGCGGATCGATCGCC